>JALGYA010000174.1 GCA_029824475.1 Fimbriimonadia bacterium
TAGTGCGGAACGAACTGCATCTCCTCCCTTGTGAGATGCTTCTTCTGCTCTTCGCTGATCGCATCGGAGAACTTGCGTCGCATGCGCTTTGTCGCCTCAGTGTGGATCTTGCCAGGCACCTTGCCCAGCGAGTCGATATCCACCTTGACGGCGATCTCTGTGGGGCTGTAGTGATTTTCTACAACTCCGGTCAATCCGTCCATGTGGCCAAACAGGCTATGGAGCTCCATATCCTCGCTGGAGGCCTTCTCCAGCGACACGCGTACTTTGTCTCCTTCTTTCACCGAAGGCATCTGCCAATTGTACCTTTTGAGGCTCTAAACAGAGCGGTCAATCGAGTACATCGCGAGGCTCCGTAGGGCCTCTGTATCACCCTTCAGCCCCTGCAATTCGGTCAAGGCCTTTTCAACGCACTCACGGGCGGCAGATTTGGCTCCCTGCAGGCCCATGACCGCGGGATAAGTCTGCTTATTTCTTTCCCGATCTGAGCCGACAGCCTTGCCCAGTTCTTCAGCTGTGGAAGTCTCATTGAGGATGTCATCGGCAATCTGGAACGCCTGCCCCACCCAGCGGCCATATTCTGAGAGCGCGTGGCAGTCAGCTGCTGCTGCTCCGGCGGTCATCCCACCGATTTCGCAGGATGCAGAGATGAGCTTGCCTGTCTTCCAGGCGTGAATCCTCTGCACGGCCTGCAGGTCCGGTTCGGTTCCTTCGGAGAGGATGTCAAGGACTTCGCCAGCCACGAGCCCGGGAGTGCCTGCTGCTGCTGCCAGGGCCGCCGTGGCGTCAGCACGAATAGTGGCCATGGCATCCATGGAAGAGATCAGACGGAAAGCGAAGGCGAAGAGTGCGTCCCCAGCAAGAATCGCTACAGCCTCACCATATTTGACATGGCATGTTGCGATACCTCGCCTCAAGTCATCGTCGTCGATCGCCGGAAGATCATCGTGGATCAGCGAGAAGCAGTGGACCATCTCAACGGCGCACGCTGCATCGAGGGATTTCCCTGGATCTCCACCGGCAGCCCGGCACGATGCCAGCAGCAGCACCGGGCGGAGTCTCTTGCCCGGAGCAAGCGCTGAATAGCGCATAGCTTCATGCAGCTTCTCGGGAGAATCGGAGACCGAAGGGAGAACCTTGTCCAGGTGAGCCTCTACTAGGGGCCGAAATTCGGCTAGGCACGCTGGTCCAGACACGGGAAAAGTGTACCAGGACCAATCCTAGGCTATCGGTATGATGCGCTCATGGCGACCATTCGGCCGTTCAGTGGACTACGCTTCTCAGAAAGCGCAGGCCCGCTCGACACGCTCACCGCTCCCCCCTACGATGTTATCTCGCCCGAGATGCGCGAGGAGTTGGCCAGCAAGAGCAGTCACAACACTGTGTTGATGACCCTTCCTGAGCAGAACAAGGACGACCGGAACAAGTACGTCAAGTACGCCCGCTCCGCCCAGCGACTCCAGGAATGGAGAACCGACGGCACTCTGCAGCTTGAAGACGAGCCCTGCCTCTACCGATACACGCAGGTTTTTGAGGTCCCCGACACAGGCGAGGTCTGCACCCGCACCAAATTGATCGCGCTGATTAAGGTTGAGCCGTACGCCAATAACGTTGTTCTTCCTCACGAGCGCACCTTCCCCAAGCACAAGGAAGACCGGATGCGGGTGCTGGAGGCCACGCAGTCGCACCTGGAGTGCATCTTCGGGCTCTTTGAGGATGACGACAAGTCGCTCCACTCAGCACTGGCCTCCGCACCTGGCGATGAAGCAGGAGCAGTCACTACCGACGACGGCATCCAGCACAAACTGGAGAAGATCACCGACGAGGCCGCAGTTGCTGGCATCGTTGACGGCATGGCCGAGAAGAAGGTCTGGATCGCCGACGGGCACCACCGATACGAAACAGCCCTCTCCTACCGAGAGGCCAAGGGTGAGCAGGACGGCATCATTCCTGAGGACTTCATGATGATGGCGCTCTGCAGCATCAGCGATCCTGGCCTGGTTCTGCTCCCCACCCACAGGATTCTCAAGCGGATGCCAATCTCAGGTGAAGAGCTGAAGGCCAAGATGTCTGAGCACTTCGAAGTCGCCGATTGCCCCAACGGTGAGTTGATGGGCAGGATCGTCAGCGTAGAAGAAGGTGGAGGCCGCGCCTTCGGAGTCGCATTGCCCGGTGGGCAGGGGTTCACCGCAGCGACAAACGACATCGCTGCACTTGCAGCGCAGTCAGATATTGAAGGCGGAGACAGCCTCAAAAAGCTCGATGTGAGCGTGCTTCACGGCTTTATCTTCTCTAGGATTGTGACCCTAACCGGTCATGATTTCTTCGGCTACACCCGATCAGAAGAAGAGGCGGTGGAATCAGTTGAGAGTGGCGCACCAGCGGCATTCCTGATGAATCCCCCGACCGTGGACAACATGAGACAGGCGGCAGCTGCCGGCGACTTCATGCCACAGAAGAGCACGTACTACTATCCCAAGCTGCTCAGCGGCCTGGTGATGTGGTCACACAAGGATTTCTAGGCGATGAAGATTCAGCTGCTTGGCACAGGTGGAGCAGACGGCGTTCCCGCTCTTTACGGCGATACGCGCGTCAGCCGATTTGCGCGTGCCAACGGCGGCAAAGATGTCCGCAGCAGAACCGCAGCTCTCATCGACGGAATCCTCAAGATCGACTTCGGGCCTGACACCTGGCACCAGATGACCCGCGAGGGCCTCGATGCCCGAGACTGGACCGCTCTGCTCTTCACCCACAGCGACGCGGACCACTTCGCGCTGGACGAGATCCAGTACGCAGTCTTCCCGTTCAACGACTACGAATACGTCGGCTTTCAGGTCTATGGCAACAGCGTGATCTGCCGCGCGATCATCGAGCGTTTCCCGGAGTGGCCCTTCGAGGTCTTCATGACGGAGAGCTTCCAGAGCTTTGAGAACAGCGGCTACACCATTACGCCGATAGAGGCCAACCATACAGCTGGAGAAGATTCTCACAATCTCATCTTCGAATCGGACGGCAAGACGTTCCTGTACGGGTCTGATACGGGCATCTGGCCCGACGTCACTTGGGAGAAGCTGAAGGACTTCAAGCTCGACGGCATGGTCATCGAATGCACAGAGGGGTTTGCCCCCACCAGCTACTACGGCCACCTCGATGCGAAAGAGGTGCTTGAGGTCGTTGAGAGGCTCAACAAGATGGGCACCGTCAGCAGCGACACAAAGATCTGGACCACCCATCACAGCCACCAAGGCGAGGCGACTCACGACGAGCTGGTGGAGTTCTTTGGCCCCCACAACATTAATGTTGGCTACGACGGCGCTGTCATCGAAATTGCCTGACGCAAAATCCCGCCGCAGCCCGTCTGTAAAGCTGCCAAAGGAATGGCGGGCGATGGGCTAGGGATGGCCCAAAACCTCTCACCTGCTTTTTCCAGGCGTTGAGATTCCCTGAATGAGCTTCGTTGGCAAGTGGTACGCGTTTGGTGATTCGCCCGACTTCGACGCAGGAGTCCGGGCCAAAGAGCGGGGCGACCACGAAGAAGCAGCGGCCTGTTTCCGCAAAGCGATCGCGAATCCTCCATCTCCTCAGTTAAAAGATTCAGCGGAGTCGTATCTGGCTGACATGCTTGGCGCCATTGGGAAAGCGAGCCTGTCAAACGGGGAATGGCAGGCAGCAATCGGCACGTTGGATGAGGCGCTCGGGCTGCGCCCGCGATTTGCCGATGTGAGGCTGGCGAAGGCCGAAGCTCTCATCTTGTCAGACCGGGTCTCTGAGGCCGCTGTAGAGGCTGACTTCGCGCTTGAAATCAACCCGAAGTACGTGCGGGCTATGCTTATCAAGGCTGTTCTCGCCTGCCTGGGGTCTGATCTTCGCGAAGCTGACAAGTGGTGCAAGAAGGCCCTTAACGCATCTCCTCCTCTCAGCACAGATTCCAGTTTTCTGCTGGGGCAAGACTCGCTGTTCGCTGAGAAGTTTTCGGATGCCGCGGGGGACCTGCTTCAAGCAGGACGCCCTCCCATTGAAGCAGGCCCCCACCAAATGGTTGAAGGAGATGCGCTTGCCAAGGACTCCCTCTGGGAGCAGGCGGCTTCCCGCTACCGAGAAGCCTTGGCTGAGAAGCCCAAGTACGCTGACATTCACTGCCGATTGGGGCAGGCGCTGCTTGAGATGGGAGAGCTGGAGCAGGCCGAGGAGTCCTTCGGTGAAGCGATCAAGATCAACGCTCGATTCGCAGAGGCCATCGCCCTGCTCGGTCTCACTTTGAGGCGTCAGGAGCGAGAAGATGAAGCGGTCGCTCTCTTCCGCGAGGCTCTGGAGTACAACCCGCACCAGCCAATCGCTGCTGAAGAGATTCAGCGGCCTCGCCGCTAAAGCGGCGAGGAAATCTGCGACCAGGTTGTGCCGTCAGGCGAGTCCCGGAGCTCGATTCCGGCGGCGGCAAGATCATTGCGAATCTTGTCAGAGAGCGCAAAGTCCTTGTCAGCCCTCGCCCGCTTTCGTTCATCAATCCACTCGGTGATCGTCTTGCCATCCACCGTCGGCTCCTCTTCATCGGATGCAGCATCAAGGCAGGCTGCATCAGTATCCGCAATCGCGATGCCGAGCAGTCCATTGACTCTGTGGATGAACCAGAGCGCCGCCTCCGCCTGCTCTTTCGACATCTCCGTCTCGCGGAGGATCACTTTTGCACCCTCCAGTGCCTTGGCGATCGCCACAGAAGTGTTCAGATCGTCGCACATCGCGTCAAGAGCCTGATCGTATATCTGCTGCAGCTGTTCAGTCGGTGCACCCTCGCCCTCGCTGCTGCCAAGCACCTCCTCGGCGCGGGACACGCACTCACGGAACCGTTCAACGTGACTCACGGCATCCTTCAAGGTCTGCATCGTGAAGTTAAGAGGCTTGCCGTACGGCACCGAGATCAATGCGTAGCGCAGGGCGAGAGGATCGACGCCTTTCTCCACGAGGTCACGGACCGTGTGGAAGCTGCCCTTAGACTTGGACATCTTTTCACCATCCACTTGGAGGAATCGTGTGTGAACCCAATGGTTGGAAAACGGCTTTCCGGTGAGAGTTTCGCTCTGGGCAATCTCACACTCGTGGTGCGGAAAAACGAGGTCCTCTCCGCCTGCATGCAGGTCGATCGTCTCGCCTAGATAGTCGCGGGCCATCACTGAGCACTCAATATGCCAGCCGGGGAATCCCCAGCCCCATGGCGAGTACCACTGCATGAGATGCTTGTCGTCTTTCTTCCAAAGTGCGAAGTCTGACGGATGCCGCTTGTTGTCATCCGCAACCACATCACGCACTCCGGTTCTCAGATCGTCCCGATCGACGTTTCCGCTCAGCTTGCCGTATTCATCGAAGCTCTCGATGCTGAAGTAGACACCGGATGGTGTTTCGTATGCTGCCCCCTTGTCAATCAAATCCTGAATCGCCTGAATCTGCTCGCGCATGTGCTGAGTGGCTTTCGGCCTCACCATTGGCTCGCGCAGATTCATGCGCATCCAGTCGTCCTTGAAGAGCTCGGCGTAGTGCTCGCTCAGGTCCCACACGTTCGCGAACTGCGCTCCTTCCTTGCTCTTGAGCGCCTTCTCCATCTTGTCTTCACCGTCGGCATCGGCGACGTCATCCTGCGTCAGATGACCAACATCGGTGATGTTGCTGACGTAGTCAACCTTCCAGCCGATCGACTCGGCCGTCCTCACGATGAGGTCAGCGGTGAGAAACGTTCGGAAGTTGCCGATGTGCGCGCTGCTGTAGACCGTGGGTCCACAGGAATAGAACTTAAGATGACCCGGAGTCAGGGGAGTGAGCTCCTTGACCTGACGGGTCAACGTATCGTACAGCTTGAAGGCGCGCGCCATGCGCGCGAGGGTACCGGACGGGCTCAGGTTTTCGCGGGACTCAGGATCGCATCCGCCTCACGCTTGAACGGGACACCGATGTGAGCAGCCGCGGCAGCTCCGACAGCCGAGAACCCCTGAATGTCACCCAGATTCTCCTTCTTCATCAAGCTATAGTTCAGCGTGAAGGGCACATATTCCCTGGAGTGATCGGTGCTCTTGGACGTCGGATCATTCCCATGGTCTGCAGTCAGTATCAGCAGATCATCGTGGACCAAATTCCTGAATATCTCGCCGAGCATGACATCAAACTCCTCCAGACACCGCGCGAAGCCAGCAGGATCATTTCGATGGCCGTAGAGCATGTCAAAATCTTCGAAATTGGCGAAAATCAGCCGAGCGTCTGACTTTAAGGCCTCTAAGAGCGCCTTGATGTGCTGTTCATTGCTCTGGGTGCGAGGAGTGTCGCGGAAACCGCGACCACCGAACAGCTGCGGCACCACACCCACCCCGTAGACATCGCCAACATCATCTGCCAGGTTATGCGGCGGCGGCAGGGGATAGTCAACGCGACGAGTCGTGCGGCGGAACTCTCCAGGCATCCCGAGAAACGGCCGTGCAATCACACGCTGCACGTGGTTCGGTCGGTGGCAGATTTCTCTTGCCAGCAGGCACCAGTCATAGAGCTGCTCGATCGGCACGATCTTCTCGTGCGCAGCGATCTGGAATACGCTGTCCGCGCTGGTGTAGAGGATCGGGAATCCTGAGTCCATGTGGAGCTCACCCAGCTCGTCAATGATCTGCGTCCCGCTTGCTGGCCGATT
>JALGYA010000012.1 GCA_029824475.1 Fimbriimonadia bacterium
AACTCCACGCCATTATCGAGTACTCCTTTGTAGAGGAAGAAGCAGTAGTCGCCCAATTCGACGAGATCGGTGCCAGTTCCTTCGACAATGGTCTTGAAATCGAAGCCTTCACGCGAGACTTCTACGGGTCCAGCAGCTTCTTTCTTTCCGCTGCATCCAGCGAGCAGCAGTAGGGCTGCGAGTGCAGCCGATCCGGCAAGGCGGGTCATAGGGGTGTAGGGTACCCTCACGCTCTTCTCCAATCGAGTCCATTGACCATGGCAAAAAAGTCTTCCAAGGGCCAAGAAAAGTCCGGCCCGGCGACCATTCAAAATAAACGCGCTCGGTATGAGTATGAGTTCCTGGATTCTTTCGAAGCAGGGCTTGTTTTGATTGGATCAGAGGTTAAAAGCCTGTTTTCAGGTCGGGCGAGCCTCGTTGACGCCTACGTGGACATTCGAGATGGGGAAGCCTGGCTCAACAGTCTCGACATCGAGCCCTACACCCACGCCTCCCATTTTCAGCACGACAGGCGCCGAGACAGGAAGCTGCTGCTCCACAAACAGGAGATTCGGCTGCTGGAAAGAAAGTCGCTCGAAAAGGGCCTCGCCATCATCCCGACAAGAATCTACTTCAAGAAAGGACGTGCCAAGGTCGAGATCAATCTGGGGCGCGGCAAAAAGCTGTACGACAAGCGAGACTCGTTGAAGCAGAAAGACCAGATGCGCGAAGAGCAGCGCGGCCTAAACGACTAGCTCGCCTTCAGCGACCGTCTCAGCATTCCCGGTCATGATAATCTGGCCTTTGTCTGTCAATTCGACCAAGAGCGTTCCGCCTGGCAGTTCAATCTCAGCTTTTTCGTCGATGAGGCCTCGCCGGTTGAGCGCCGCGAACACTGCGCAGGCTCCTGAGCCGCACGCTTGAGTCGCCCCAGCTCCACGCTCCCAAGTTCGCTGAACCACACTCGTCGAGTTCAGCACCCGTACGAAGTGCACATTGACTCTGTCAGGGAAGTCCTCGTGGTGCTCAAAGGCCGGTCCAAGACTAAGGATGTCGATTGCTGAAGGATCGTCTACTTGCAGGACCAAATGTGGGTTTCCCATCGAGATCGTCGATCCTCTCAGGGTGACTCCGCCGGCCGAGAACTCCTGATTGAGGGCCGCCGGAATGTCTCCTGATTCGAACTTGGCCACTCCCATGTCCACCGAAACTGAGCCGTCATCGTGCAGAGTGCAAGTTGTATCTCCGCCACCCGTCTTGACCTTGAAAGAGGGGCCGTTAGCCAGGCCCTCCGCCACGGCAAACTTTGCGAAGCACCGCAGGCCGTTTCCGCAGACAGACCCAATCGAGCCGTCCGGGTTGTACATAACCATCTGCAGTTCACCCTGCTCTAGAGAAGCGAGGATCAGGCCATCAGCACCGATGCTGAAGTGCCGGTGGCACAGACATTCGGCTAGTCGCGACAAATCGACTCCAGCTAGATCCTGGTCAGCAAGCGACACCATCACGAAGTCGTTGCCGGCTCCGTGCATCTTCGTGAACTTAACTCTCGTGGCTGCCGCCGTTCCCGTGGTGATCATGGCCTTCGTCCTTTCCACCGAACTGCCTGGCGGGGACGATGCTCGCTACGCCGTGCTTATAGACAAGCTGTGTCGGTTTGCCAGGAGCGTCGAGCAGGATTGTGAACGCGTCAAATCCCCGGACATTGCCCCTTAGTTGAACGCCACCGATCAAGTAGATCGTGACGCTGATACCCTCTTTACGAACCTGATTCAGGAACATGTCCTGAAGATTTATTGACTTCGCCATTTCGTGCTTCCTAGGCGATCCAGATGGCTCCGGATCTGATTCAATGCATCTTCGGCGGCCAGGCTTTCGCCCGGTGCCGCTTCAATCTCAATGAGATGGGGCTCTGATCTCAGCCACGTTCTCTGACGTTTTGCGTACTGACGAACCAAAAGGGAGATCCTCATGATCGCTTCTGGCTCCTGCAGTTCACCGCTGATCAGGCCTGCCACCTGTTCATACCCGATGGCTCTCATTGCGGGTGCCTCGATTGTTAAACCTTGAGACTGAAGGCCATGCAGTTCTTCTTCCCAGCCTGAATCAAGCATCTTCCTGGCCCTGGCCTCAAGGTTCTGGTCCAGGATGTTTGGCTCGATTTTCAGGCCGAATTTGACCTTGCGGAAGGGCGGTACGGTGAACTTCACCGGCTCGCCTGGTGAGAGGATCCTCTCCAGTGCTCGCTGGACCCGGATCGGGTTATTCATGTCGACACGGTCCTCAATCTCAGGATCTCGCACCAGGAGCTCGATGGCGCGGCTCTCGTGCGTCCGCTCTGAAAGGGCTGCCCTGACAGCTGGATCGGGTTCTCCCTTCAGGTCGGAATACTCTTCGAACAGCGCCCTGACGTAGTAGCCCGTTCCGCCGACGATGACCACGTTGCGGCCCTCTTCATAGAGCTTCGCAAGGAGATCGGAAACGAGCCGAATCCATGCACCCACACCGAATCCTTGATCTGGCTCGCAGATGTCGATCAGCTCGTAGAGGGAGGTGTCTGCTGGCTTGGCAGTGCCGATGTCGAAGCCTCGATAGACTTGGAATGCATCAGCGTTGATGAGTTGGGCATTGAGTTCAGCCGCCAGCTGCTCGGCGACTTCCGTCTTGCCTGACCCGGTCGGCCCCATGATGGCGATGAGCCAAGGGGTGTTATTTTGCACGCTTAGTGATCTTGACACCGTACGGCTTGCCGGTCTTCTTGGTCACGTCTATTTCGTTGCGGAAAACTACCGAGCCGATCGTCTTCTCTTTCTTGAATATTCCGGTCAGCTGGACGGTGTCGCCATTGTTGGCCTTGGCTTTGGCCGCGGCATGACTCCGCATGTAGACGCTGATCTCCTTCTTGCCGTCGACCAGCTTGAATACCGTGTAGGCGTTTCCTCGTCGAGACTGTTTCTGGTGATGAGCCTTGACCTTGCCGGAGACGATGATCTCTTTGCCGTCGAATTTCTCCGGCGACTTGACCAGCTCAGCAACCGTCGTTTTGACCGGTGCTGCGAGCACAACCGCGGCAATTAGAATGCCGCCAAGGATCGATGCAGTTCGCTTCATCCTCGACTCCAACTGTATTAATAACGGATCAGAGCAGTAGTTGGGTAGCTGCTTAGGGCCTCTCGGCCATTTAAAAACTCCAATTCGATCATGAATCCGAATCCACAGACTCTGCCATCGAGTTTTTCCACCAACTTCGCGGTCGCTGCCGCGGTTCCGCCTGTGGCGAGCAGATCATCAACGATGTAGACCCGCTGGCCAGGTGACACTGTGTCCGTGTGCATCTCGATCGTGGCTGTCCCGTACTCGAGCGCGTACTCTTCGGAGACGCGGTCGAACGGCAGTTTTCCGATCTTTCTGGCCAGAACCAATGGAAGATCCATGCCAACTGACATCGGCGCGGCAAAAATAAAGCCACGGCTCTCGATTCCTACGATGACTTCGGCCCCTTTGTCTCGTGCATCTTGAATGAGCAGGTCAACCACCTCCGCCAGCGCCGCAGTGTTTTGCATCACTGGGTGAATGTCCTTAAAGACGATCCCTGGCTTCGGAAAATCTGGGATGTCTCGTATCAAGCTTTTGGCGAGCAGTTCGGCCATGACGCGTCGGTTATACCTTTCGGCTGGACCTGCGCGGCCCGCGGCTCTACAATGGCCGAGATGGTGACGGTTGTTGGTGGAGGATTCGCGGGTGTCGAGGCCTGCTGGGCGCTCGCGCAGCGAGGGCACAAGGTGCGTCTGTTTGAGATGCGGCCCGTCAAGATGACGCCTGCACACCAGACAGACCTGCTCAGCGAGCTTGTCTGCTCGAACAGTTTTAAGTCGAATGATGGGGCGTCGCCTGCCGGTCTGCTGAAGAATGAGATGCGGGCACTAGGTTCATTGGTGTTGCCTTGTGCCGAGAAGGCATCGGTTCCTGGCGGTGCAGCTCTCTGTGTTGATCGGAACATCTACGCCAAGCTGGTGACCGAGGCGATTGAATCTCACGAGTTGATCGAATTGGTCCGCCGCGAATTCACTCCATCAGACGCCGAAGAGTTGTTGGCTAAAGGCGAGAGCCTGATCCTGGCCACCGGGCCACTCACCAGCGAAGGGCTGGGGAAGTGGCTGGCTGGCAAGACTGGCAACGAGCACCTCTATTTTTATGATGCTGTGAGCCCGTCAGTCGATGCGTCCACCATCAACATGGACGTTGTGTTTGCCCAGAGCAGATACGACAAAGGCGAAGGCGACGACTATCTCAACTGCCCGTTCAACAAGGAAGAGTACGATGCATTTGTCGAGGCGCTGGTCGCTGCAGAGCGAGTCCCGCTCAAGGACTTTGAGAAGCCCAAGTACTTCGAGGGTTGCAAGCCGATCGAGGAGATCGCCTCGAAGGGGCATGATTCGCTCAGATACGGCAACTTCAAGCCGGTTGGGCTGCGCGACCCGCGAACGGGGCATCGTCCTTGGGCTGCCATCCAGCTTCGACCGGAGAACAGAGAGAAGACCCTCTACTCGCTAGTGGCATCCCAGAACCGCCTGAAATGGGGTGTGCAAAAGGACGTGCTCCACATGATTCCAGGCTTGGAAGAGGCGGAATTTGTGCGGCTAGGCGTCATCCACCGCAACACCTACATTGAGGCCCCAACGGTGCTCAACGAAAACCTCGAGTTCAAGAACACACCCGGCCTCTACGTGGCTGGACAGATGAGCGGAGTTGAGGGCTACATCGACTCCGCGGCTATGGGCCAGTACGTCGGGTTCCGGCTTGCCGCCAAGCTTGAGGGCAAGGATGTGGCCGCACCGCCACGCCTTTCAGCCTTCGGATCGCTGCTGTCGCACCTGCAGGATCCCATCGAGCGCGAGTTCGCGCCGATGAACATCAACTGGGGCCTGCTGCCAGACCCGACCGTGCCCTTCAAAGGCAAGGCCGAGCGGCGGGCACTCAAGGTCGAAGCAGCCAAGGCTGCCTTCGCTGATTGGCTCGAAACTGTTCCTAGCTGATTAGGTCTTCCACAACGTGGCCGTGGACATCCGTCAGTCGGAAGTCTCGACCCTGGTAACGGAAGTTCAGCTTCGTGTGGTCGATGCCCATGAGCTTCAGCATGGTCGCGTTCAGGTCATGGATATGAACTGCACCCGGAGTAAATTCAGTCGGTGACGGGTTCAGCGGATTTCCATCTGCATCCACGATGTTGTAGCTGTAGTCGTCTGTCTGGCCATAGACGGTGCCGGCGTTGACGCCGCCGCCAGCCATCCACATGCTGAAGCAGCGTGGGTGGTGGTCTCGACCGTAGTTCTCTCGCGTGAGAGCGCCCTGACAGTAGACGGTTCTTCCAAACTCACCGCCCCAGATAACGAGCGTGTCTTCTAAGAGCCCGGTCCGTTTGAGGTCCTTGATGAGCGCCGCGCAGGCTTGGTCGATATCTTTGGCCTGCTTTGGCAGATCGGTGGGGAGCACGTTGTGCTGATCCCAGCCTCGATGGAAGATCTGAGTGAACCGGACGTCTCTCTGGGCCAGCCGTCTGGCCAACAGGCAGTTTGCAGCGAAGGTGCCCGGCTTTTTCGCATCAGGGCCGTAGAGCTCGAAGGTTGACTCCGGCTCTTCGCTCAAGTCCATCAGGCCAGGGACGCTGGTCTGCATTCTGTAGGCCATCTCGTACTGCTGGATGCGGGCGTTGATTTCTGGATCGCCAAACTCCTCGGCCTGCATCTGGTTGAGCTCTGAGATGCCGTCGAGCATTCTTCGGCGAGTCTCTCGGTCGAGTCCGTCTGGATCTGTGAGGTGAAGAACCGGGTCGCCGACGCTGCGCATCGCGACACCCTGATAGTGGCTCGGCAGGAATCCTGTGCCCCAGAGGCGCGAGTAGAGCGCCTGCGCGCTCTTGCGGCCTGTCCAGGATGAGTGAAGCACAACGTAGGACGGTAGGTCCTCGTTCATTGAGCCGAGGCCGTAGCTGGTCCACGCACCTGCGCTGGGCCGGCCTGGAAGCTGGCTGCCGGTCTGGATAAACGTGATCGCCGGGTCGTGGTTGATCGCTTCGGTGTACATCGAGCGGATCACACAGAGGTCGCCAACGACGCCAGAAGTGTAGGGCAGCAGCTCGCTGACCCAAGTACCGTCCTGGTTGTTGTCGTGCTTGGTGAACTTAAACTTTGATGGAGCAACAGGGAAGCGCTTTTGACCACTCGTCATGGTGGTGATGCGCTGACCTTTGCGGATCTCCTCGGGGAGGTCTTCATCAAACTTATCAGGAAGCTTTGGTTTGTAGTCCCACAGATCCATCTGGCTGGGGCCGCCAGACATGAACAGATAGATGACGCGCTTTGCTTTGGGCGCAAAGTGCGGGATCATGTCCGCAACTTCCTTGGGCAGGCTGCCGCTGGTGGCCGCTCCACCCCCTATGTCCAGATCCTTGCCCAGCATTGATCCCAATGCGGCTGTGCCGATGCCATAAGCTGTTTTGCCAAACAGCTGGCGTCGGGTCATCAGGAGTTCGCTTTCTCTCAGTGGATTCATCTTTCAGTTCTCTCTAGTGGAGGGTCAGGACCTCGTCGAGGTTCAGGATCATGCTGCACACAACCGTCCAGGCTGCGTGGTCAGCGGAATTTAGGGCTTCGTTTCGCTTGGACTCTCCAATGGAGAGGAAGCTCAGAGCGTTTTCAGGATTAGCCAAATACTTCGTCTTCTCGGCTCGGAAGATCTTCAGCAGCACCTTGAGTTCGTTCGCGTTGGGCTTTCGCGTGGCAGCCATACGGAACGCATACGTGGCCCGCTCAGCATCGGTTTTTCCGCCAGCCATGGCTCGCTCGGCGAAGTGGCGGGAGGCCTCAACGAACTGCGGGTCATTCATGGTGGCCAAGGCCTGCAGGGGCGTGTTTGTCCGGGATCGCCGGACCACGCAGGCTTCACGCGTGGGTGCATCGAATGCAGCCAGTGTCGGCGGCGGGGATGTTCGCTTCCAGAACGTGTACAGGCTTCTGCGATACAGAGCATCTCCATGATCCTGCACGAAGTTTGCGGTGTTGCTGTCGGTGTATCCAACCGCTTTCCACAGACCGATCGGCTGATATGGCTTGACGCCTTTTCCTCCGACCTTGTCGCTGAGCAGGCCGGACAGGAATAGCGCCTGATCGCGGATCACTTCGGCATCCAAGCGGAATCTTGGGCCGTGACTGATCAGCCTATTCTCAGGATCGTTGGCCACTTCATCTGAGTTTGCCGCAGCGTTCTGCCGGTAGGCAGCGCTGGTCACAATCAGTCTGTGCAGGTCCTTGACAGACCAGCCGTTGTCGACAAACTCGCGGGAGAGCCAGTCGAGCAGTTCAGGGTGGCTGGGCCACTCGCCTTGACTGCCGAAGTTCTCGCTGGTTTTGACCAAGCCGGTTCCGAAGTGCTGCTGCCAGATACGGTTGACAAACACACGGGCGGCAAGCGGGTTGTCGCTGCTGGTGAGCCACTGTGCAAGGCCGAGTCGATTCTCTGGCGCGCCTTCAGGGAGCTCGCCCATCGCTGCAGGGATTGCCCGCTTGACTTCGTGCTCAGGGTGGTCATATTCGCCACGGCCCAGGAACATCGCCGGTCGGGGCTCCTTAGTCTCTTCAGCAACGAGAGTAGAAGGAATCTGCTTGTCCAGGTCGGTGATCGATTTTCGAACGGTCCGCCAATCTGCACCGGCCTGCATCTTCTCGGGGCCGTGCTGCAGGAAGTTCTGCTTGATCGTCAGGAGCTCTGCGTCGGTTCTCGTATCTTTCTTGAGCAGAGTCTGCGAGTTCTCAATGGCTGAGCGTCGCTTGTCGCCGGTGGCCACGTAGAAGCCGTCCTGCCCGCCGCCATTTACGACTTTGAAGATCAGCTCATTAGAGCCCTTGACGAGGCTGACTGGAACCTTATCGCTGTCGGCAACGAGGCCTCTGGCAACCTTGTTGTCGTGAATTAGCTCCTTGTTTCGCCAGACCCGGATGCCGTCGTCGCTGCCGAGCCGCAGCTCGATCTGCTGAATCCGCGGGCTCTCGACGACTGTCTTGAAGTAGACCGCCGAGTTCTCCTTTCCGACGACTGTGGCGATGCCTTTGCCGAGCTCAACCTTGGTGTCAGCCCATTTGACGTCATCCACTCCCTTTTCAGGGCCAAATTCTGTTGTGTGCGCGTAGTCAAAATTCTCAGCCGAATAGACCTGCGACTTCTGCCACTCACCCATGGCGATGGGAGCCAGCTCTGCCTCGTCGATCCAGGCCCGGACGTCGGCCAGATCGACCGCCGCTTCGAGCTCAAACTGCTTCTTGCGATAGCGGGTCATCGCCTCAGACTGCTCGGGCGAGGGGACCTTGATTACAGGCGCGGGGAGGAGGGCGTTTCCGTCTAGCGGGCCCTCAACGGTGCTGTTGAAGAACGCGAACAGGCCAAAATACTCTTCCTGAGTGATGGGATCGAATCGGTGGTCGTGGCACCTGGCGCACATCACGGTCATGCCCATGAAGACCATGCCCGTCGTTTCGACTCGGTCGAACGTGTTCTTGGCCTGGAACTCAGCAGCGATCACGCCGCCTTCGTTCGTGGTGGGATGCATCCGGATGTAGCCAGAGGCGATCTTCTGATCGAGTGTCGGCTCTTCCAGCATGTCTCCAGCGAGCTGCCAGGTTGTGAAGTCGTCGTAAGGAAGATCTTCATTGAATGCCCGCACCACCCAGTCGCGGAATGGCCAGATCGAACGCTCGTTGTCGAGGTGCAGGCCGTGTGTGTCGCCGTACCGGACGGCATCCATCCAGAACCGGGCTTGGTTCTCGCCGTAGGCCGGAGAGTCCAGGAGCTCTTCGATCATCCGCTCGTAGGCGCCTTGGTCCGTATCGGCCAGGAAGGCGTCGATCTGTTCGATCGATGGGGGCAGTCCGGTCAGAGCGAGTGTCGCGCGGCGGAGCAGCGTGGCTTTGTCAGCCTCAGCGGCAGGCTTGAACCCTTTTTCAGCCATGCCCGTCAAGACAAATCGATCGATGGGATTTCGAACCCAGCCCCAGTTCTCAACCTTTGGCAACTCGGGGGTTTCTGGTGGCACGAACGCCCAGTGGCGGTCATATCTTGCGCCCTGCGAGATCCATGCTTTGAGGGTTTGGCGCTGCTCTGGAGTGAGCGGCTTGACACTCGATCCAACGGGCGGCATCCGGAAGTCGTCATCCTCAGCATCGATTCTTTCAACCAGGAACGACTCTTCGAGGTCACCAGGAGCGATCGCAAAGTAGTCGCCAAGGTCCTTGGTTGCCTCTTCGAAGGAGTCGAGCCGCAGGCCTCCGGTCTTTGCCGTCGCAGCCTTATCCGGCCCGTGGCAAGGGTAGCAGTGCTCCGAGAGGATCGGCCGCACGTCTCGGTTGAAATCAACCGGGATATCGAGCGACACAGTCGTCTCTGCACCTGAAGAACCGATGCCGGATGCCCCGACAACCACCAAAATTCCACTTACAGCAAACGCAGCTGTAGTGAAGCCTTTTCCTAAAACCTTCATGACACTCCAACGGACCCGGCCAGCTGCTCTGCTGAGCCGAGTGCAAATCTGCTCCTCATGGTACTTAAGGCCGCTCAGAAAAGGTTTGATCCAAAACATGTTTTTGTCGCGGATCTGCATTAATCCGAACCGGCTCTTCTTAGTGGATTGTCAAGACTTCGTCCAGGTTGATAATCATGCTGCAGACGACGGTCCATGCCGCATGTTCAACTTCATTGAGAGCTGTGTTCCGCTCCGCTTCGCCAATGGCCAGAAGGCTCTTCGCATTCTCTGGACTGCCAAAGAACTTTGACCGCTCCGCATGCAGGAACCTGAGAAGCACACCCAGCTCCTTCTCTGAAGGCTGCCGCGCAGTTGCAGATCGGAAGGCAAGGGCCGCCCTGTCCCGGTCGGTCTCGGCGCCTGCCATTACCCGCTGAGCGAAGTGGCGTGCGGCTTCAACAAACTGTGGATCATTCATTGTCGCTAGGGCCTGCAGAGGAGTGTTTGTCCTCGACCGCCGCACCACACAGGCCTCCCGAGTGGGGGCATCGAATACCGCCATGGTTGGCGGTGGAGAAGTCCGCTTCCAGAACGTGTAGAGGCTCCTCCGATAGAGCGAATCGCCATGATCCTGCACAAAGATTCTCGTGTTGCTCATGACGTCGCCGTCTCCGACGAGGCCGACTGCCTTCCAGAGTCCATCAGGCTGATATGGCTTGACGCCCTTGCCTCCAATCTTGTCGACAAGGAGGCCGGATAAGAACAGCGCCTGATCACGGATCACTTCCGCATCCATTCGGAACCGTGGGCCATGGCTGATGAACCTGTTTTCTGGATCGGTGGCTGTCTTTTCTGACGTGGTCGAGGCGTTCTGCCGGTAGGCAGCACTCATCATGATTGTCTTGTTCAGAGCCTTCACAGACCAGCCATTGTCGACGAATTCTCTTGAGAGCCAGTCGAGCAGTTCAGGGTGACTCGGCCACTCCCCTTGGCTGCCAAAGTTTTCGCTCGTTTTGACGAGGCCTGTGCCGAAGTGCTGCTGCCACACCCGGTTCACGAAGACGCGAGCAGCGAGCGGATTGTCACTCTGCGTCAGCCATTGAGCGAGCCCAAGGCGATTGACCGGGGCATCTTCAGGGAGCGCTCCCAGGGCAGCTGGAATGGCTCGTTTGACTTCGTGCTTGGGGTGGTCGTATTCGCCCCGATCCAAGAGCATCGCTGGCCTCGGCACTTCGGTCTCCTGGGCAACCATCGTCGAGGGGATCTGCGAGTCCAGGTCGCTGATCGACTGGCGGACTTCCCGCCACTGCTGGCCTGCAGCCATCTCTTGGGGGCCGTACTCAAGATAGGCCTGACTCAGCGTGAGCAGGTCTGCTTCTGTGCGGTCCTTCTTCTCTACTAGAGCCAAGGATGATTCGACAGCCTCGCGCCGCCTGTCACCTATCGCCGCATAGAACCCATCTGGCCCGATGCCGTTTGTGACTTTGAAGAGGAGCTCGTTCGCGCCCTGGGTCAGGTTGACCTTGACAATGTCGCTGTCCGGCGTCAGGCCCCGAGAAGTCTTGTTGTCAAGGACGAGCGCCCGATTGTGCCAAATCCGAAGGCTGTCGTCGCTGCCGGCCCTTACTTCGATCTGCTGATCGATGCTGCTCTGCAGGACGGTGCGGAAATAGACCGAAGAGTTCTCCGCCCCTACGACGGTCGCAAGCGCTTCGCCGAGCATGACCTCAGTGTCCGCCCATTTGACCCCTGCTGCACCAGTCTCAGGCCCGAACTCAGTGTCGTGTGTCTTGCCGAATTCGTCGGCCGTGTAGACCTGCGACTTCTGCCACTTGCTGATCGTGATGGGAGAGAGTTCGGCCTCATCGACCCACGCTCTGACGTCATCGAGTGAAACAGCCTGCTCCAGCGCCATCTGCTGCTTGAGATAGCCCGCTATCACGGCTCGCTGTTCTTCAGACGGAGCCTTGATCACCGGTGCAGGAAGAAGCAGGTTCCCGTCCAATGGCCCCTCCACGGTGCTGTTGAAGAAGGCGTACATGCCGAAATACTCCTCCTGGGTCAGTGGATCGTAGCGGTGGTCATGGCAGCGCGCACACCCGATGGTCACACCCATGAATACGGTGCCGGTTGTCTCCACTCGATCAAAGGTGTTGTTGGCCTGGAACTCTGCCGCAATCACGCCGCCTTCGTTGGTTGTGGGGTGCAGGCGGATGTAGCCTGAGGCGATCTTCTGGTCGAGTGTCGGTTCTTCCAGCAGGTCCCCGGCCAACTGCCATGTCGCAAAATCGCTGTAGGGAAGGTCGGCGTTGAACGCCTTGACCACCCAATCTCGGAACGGCCAAACCGACCTCTCGTTGTCGAAGTGGAGGCCATGGGTGTCGCTGTAGCGGACGGCGTCCATCCAGTACCGTGCCTGGTTCTCGCCGTAGGCGGGGGATTCGAGCAGCCTGTCAATCAGCCGTTCGTAAGCGCCTTGATCGGTGTCAGATAGGTAGGCGTCAATCTGCTCGATTGTTGGCGGCAGGCCGGTCAAAGCGAGCGTTGCCCTGCGGAGCAGCGTGGCCTTGTCAGCCTCGGGGGCTGGGCGGAAGCCCTCTTCTTCCATCCCGGTCAGGATAAATCGGTCGATGGGGTTTCGAACCCATCCCCAGTTCTCAACCTTCGGCAGTTCTGGCTTCTCTGGTGCGACAAATGCCCAATGCTGGTCGTACTTTGCTCCCTGTGATATCCAAGATTTGAGAGTCTGTCGCTGCTCAGGCGTGAGCGGCTTAACGTTGGCGTCGACCGGAGGCATCCGGAAGTCTTCGTCTTCCGCGTCGATCCGCTCAACAAGGAAAGAGTCTTCGAGGCTTCCTGGTGCGATCGCAAAGTAGTCGCCAAGATCTTTGGTCGCTTCATCGAAAGAGTCAAGCCTGAGCCCTCCCGTCTTGGCGGTCGCTGCCTTGTCGGGGCCGTGGCAGGGATAACAGTGCTCAGAGAGGATCGGCCGGACATCTCGGTTGAAGTCGACGGGTATGTCAAGAGGCTCAGCGCCGGCCGCGGCAGATGAACCGGTGCCGGAGGCAGCCCCGACGACGATCAGAATTGAACCGGCCGCAAACGCGACTCCTGCGAAGCCCTTTCCGAAAACCTTCATGTGACCCTAACCAGCCCTGCCAGGCGCAGGGCTTAGTCCGCTGGTTATCGTACTTAAGGCACGGCGCGAAAGTACAGTTTCACCAATATTCGCTCAACGCCTGATTCCTAGTGGAGGGTCAGGACTTCGTCGAGATTGAACAGCATGCTGCAGACAACGGTCCAGGCCGCGTGGTCGGCGCTGTTGAGGGTCTCATTCCGCTCTGATTCACCAATCGCCAGCAGGCTAGCGGCGTTCTCTGGGCTGGCGAAGTACTTCGCCTTCTCTGCGCGGAACACCTTCAAAAGCACGCTCAATTCTGATTCAGAGGGCCGCCGAGCTGTGGCGGTGCGGAAAGCGAGGGCTGCTCTATCACGATCCGAAGCCGCATCTGTCATTACACGCTCGGCGAAGTGTCTTGAGGCTTCGACGAACTGTGGATCATTCATCGCTGCAAGCGCCTGGAGCGGGGTGTTGGTGCGCGATCGCCTGACGATGCAGGCCTCACGCGTAGGGGCATCGAATGCTTCAAGAGTGGCAGGCGGGGAAGTCCGTTTCCAGAATGTGTAGATGCTGCGCCGGTAGAGCGATTCGCCGTGATCCTGGACATAGATCTTGCTGTTGCTGTTCGCCTCCGAAACGGACTCCCAGAGCCCTGGCGGCTGATACGGGTTCACGCCTTTGCCGCCCGTCTTGCCGATCAGCTGGCCTGAAATCGCCAGCACCTGGTCGCGGATTACCTCAGCGTCCATGCGGTATCTCGGTCCCCTGGCGATGAGCCGGTTCTCTGGGTCGGCGGCTGTCTTGGCGGGAGTCGTGGATGCTGTCTGACGGAACGCTGCGCTCGTGGTGATGAGCCTGTGCAGTCTCTTGGTGGACCCGCCGTTGTCGACGAATTCACGGGCCAGATAGTCGAGGAGTTCCACATTGCTCGGCCACTCGCCCTGGCTGCCGAAGTTTTCGCTCGTCTTGACGAGTCCTGTTCCAAAGTGCTGCTGCCAGATTCGGTTTACGTAGACGCGGGCTGTCAGTGGGTTGTCAGGATCGGTGATCCACTGCGCGAGGCCGAGCCGGTTGACCGGTGCACCCGCTGAGAGGTCTCCCATAGCTGCAGGGATTCCGCGCTTGACTTCATATTTCGGATGGTCGTATTCGCCTCGATCGAGCAGCATTGCCGGCCGGGGCTGTTCTGTCTCCTGCGCGACGAGCGTCACCGGAATCATGGCGTTGAGTTCTGTGAGGTCCCTTCTCACCTTGCGCCATTCGAGTCCTGGCTTGGCGTTCTGCGGGCCGTGCTGGAGGTACGTCTGCCTGATGCTGAGCATGGCCTCAGGAGTCATCTCTGACTTCGTGAAAAGAGCTGATGCAGCTTCTATTGCCTCTCTTCTGGCGTCTCCGACGGCGACGTAGAAGCCGTCTGCGCCTCCTCCATTTGTCACCTTGAAAATGAGCTCATTCGAGCCAGCTTTGAGGTCTATCATGACTCGGTCGCTGTCAGGGGCAACGCCTCTGGCGACGGGATTGTCATGGACTGATACTCCGTTCAGCCAGGCTCTCAAGGAGTCGTCGCTGCCGAGGCGCAGTTCGATCTGCTGGGCGGATTGAGATGCGATCGTTGTCCGCAAATAGACAGCTGAGTTGTCCGCCCCAACTACGCCTGCAATTGCTTTGCCCAGCTCGATCTCAATCGGAGTCCACTGAACGTCGTCCGCGCCTGCTTCTGGACCGAAGACCTTCTTGTGAGTCTCGTCAAAATTCCCTGCCGAATAGACGCCAGACTTCTGCCAGGCGCCGACGGTGACAGGTGAGAGCTTAGCGGCATTGACCCAATCGCGGACGGCTGGCAAAGAGACGCCGGATTCCAAGGATTCCTGCTGTTGAGTGAGCTTTGCAAGCACCACTTGCTGCTCCGCCGAGGGCGCCTGCACGAACGGCGGGACAGGCTCCAGCGGCTTGGTGAGAGGATTCTCGGTCGTGCTGTTGAAGAAGGCGTACATCCCAAAGTACTCCTCTTGTGTGATCGGATCGAAGCGATGATCGTGACACCGGGCGCACCCGATGGTGACACCGAGGAACACAGTGCTAGTTGTCTCGACTCGATCGAAGGCATACCTGACCTGATACTCCTCGGCGATTGCACCGCCCTCATTTGTTGTGGGGTGGATGCGAATGTAGCCGGAGGCGATCTGCTGGTCAAGCGTGGGTTTGTCCAGCAGGTCGCCGGCTAGCTGCCAAGTCGTGAAATCGGTGTAAGGCAGATCTTCGTTGAAGGCGCGCACCACCCAGTCTCGGTAAGGCCAGACAGATCTGCGGTTGTCCTGGTGGAACCCCTGAGTGTCGGCGTATCGGACGGCATCGAGCCAGTAGCGGGCCTGATTGACGCCATAGGCTGGTGATTCGAGCAGCCGGTCGATCATCTGCTCGTAGGCGTCGTGGTTGGTGTCAGCCAGAAACTGGTCGATCTGTTCGATGCTCGGGGGCAGCCCGGTGAGTGAGAGAGAGGCACGTCGTATGAGGGTGCTCTTGTCGGCTTCCGGTGCTGGCCTGAAGCCTGTGTCACTCAGGCCAGTTAGAACAAATCGGTCGATAGGATTCCGGACCCAACCCCAGTTTTCAACCTTTGGGAGGGTCGGTTTAGCAGGTGTTTTGAATGCCCAATGCTGGTCATATTTTGCACCTTGTGATATCCATGCCTTGAGTGTCTGCCGCTGCTCAGCGGTCAGGGGCCTGACATTGGAATCGACTGGCGGCATCCGGAAGTCTTCATCCTCCGCATCGATCCTCTCTATCAGGAATGAGTCTTCGAGGCTGCCAGGCGCGATGCCAAAGTAGTCGCCGAGGTCTCTTGTGGCCGCTTCGAAAGAGTCGAGTCGGTAGCCGCCGGTCTTCGCCGTGGCATCCTTGTCCGGCCCGTGGCAGGGGTAGCAGTGCTCGGAGAGGATCGGCCTGACGTCGCGGTTGAAGTCGACTGGTGCGTCCCGCACAGTCGGGCTGGTCGTAGGCACGGATCCGCTTCCGGCTGCACCGACGACAACCAGAATCCCGCTAACCGCAAAGGCGGCAGTTGTGAAGCTGATCCTGAAAACCTTCATGAGACAATGCCAAGCCAGGCCAGCAGTCATTCTGAACCCAGGCTTCACCTGCTTGCCATCGTACTTAAGGCAGAACAAGAAAGTACAGTTTCATCACTTTCATTTCTGCCGCTGCTCGTCGGAGTCGGACTAGAGTTCTACTTCGTGAGTTCTTCAATGGCCTCGGCAATCTGCAGCCGGTGCTTCTCAAGGGGTCGGGCATCGCGGGAAAAGTCGTCCAGAGCCTTCACGATCTCCTGAGGGATTGTCAGAAGAGCCTCAGCACTCTTGAGCTGGCCATCGGTGACCCCTCGCTTCCTTGCGGCCTCGATAACTTTCTTCAGGAGGCTGTAGTACTCGTAATCCTCAAGCCCGTCTCGGAAGTTCTCAAACCGTATGGTCGTAAGGGGGCCGTCCTTGCCAGCGCAGATCAAACTGCCGTCCCCATTTGAAGCACCAGTGTGTGGATTCCAGTCCGTATACGGCCCTTCGGAAATCGGCTTGTCGTTGTTCCACCACCAGGTGGTTGACCAATAGACGAAGCCGTCGGGTCTGTGTGTCCGGGGCATCGCTCCCATAAAAAGACGGGACTCGATCGCGTCGTATTCAACGTAGAAGTTAGGGTGCGGTCGGGGAGGCCAAACGGTTGTGATCCACATGACTTTGTCGCCGTTGTCTCGAGCCTTTCGGATCTTGGCCATGCGGTCATCATTGCCGAACGTAACGAACGATGTTGCCCAGATCTCCATGACCTCGGAAACGCCGTTTTCGATCCCATAATCCGGGTCAAGGGCCGTGGTAAACAGCGGAACGCCAGGAAGCGCTGCTCTCACCTGCTTGGCGGTCTCTTTCAGCATGTCAAATTTCTCCTCAGGGACCTCGTCGAAGAAGTAGATGTAGCAGAGATCCTCGGCTCCAGCCTCCTTGAAAACTTCGTAGCTGGCCTTTGCGTCTGAGATCGCTTTGGCGACGTATTCGTCGTATGTTCCCTCGTCAGCGCCTGGTCCGCTGCCGCCCTCGCCTGGCTGTCGCAGGTACCGAAGGCACCATGCCTCCTGGCCTCCGGCCACGAGCCGCTTCACATCTTCAACGGTTGGAATCGGCTCCTCTTCTCGATAGAAGTTGTCGTAGTCGACGCGATGTGCTTGAAGCAGGTCCACGTACTTCCAGTACATCTCCTTGTTCCAGTCGTCGCCATGAATCCGCTCTGCGTGCTCAATGAAGGTCGTCATTAACGTGGGCAGGCTTCGCTCTCTAGGGATATCGAAGCCAAATACGCGAACTTCGACGGGAATCGTCTGGGGCTCTGCATTCTTAGGGGATACAGTCACTTCACCCTTGTAGATGCCGGGCTGCTGACCAGGCGGGCAGTTGACGCTTAGCCAGAGACTCTGGACTCTGCCCTCTTCCACGTCAAAGCTTTTGACGAAGGGAAGGATGGGGTCTGGAAACCAGCCGGTTCGTTCAAACGGAAAGATGACCTTCACGTCAGGTGAGGTCTTGACATAGCCCATGACGGTGAGCGTCACTTCTGATTCAGGCAAGACGATCCCGCTGGGCCCCTTGAGTTCGGACATGGAGAATTCGACGCCCTGAAGCTCCGAGGCACCAGGTTCAATGATGATCTGCCCTGCTTCGACTTCTCCTCCCGCTACTGCGAATTTGACCGTACTTTCGAGGGCATTCTTCTGAAGCGGTACGTCCGGAAGCACTGTCACCATCGAGGACTGTCCGTAGAGCTGGAACGTCTCGGCTGGCGGTCTTTCAAACTCGGTGCCACTGAAGGCGCACGCTAGAAGCACAATATGAATCATGTTCATCTGCTGTCATCCTTGATTCAAACCTGAACGGTCCAGAATGGGCGTGGCTTCTGCAGCGTTAGGCTCTCACCTGTAACTCATGGTACTAAAATTCGATCAGGCTGCGGGGTTTCGGCGGAAAGTTCTTACGCTTTGACTCCACACAGGTTGACAGCCATCCCAAATTGGGCAGCGAGCGCCGCCTTTGTTTTCATGCACTTGTCCGCTTCTTCCGAGGAGTTCGCGTAGGCGACCTGGATGTGGTTCGCCTTGTGCTTGGCCATCAGCTGATTGCGGGACACGTTGTGCAGTCTGGCGTGCATGATCGGCCACACCTTGGTAGTCGAATCGAGGCGTCTTTGCGTCTCTTCGACTGGCAGCTCCACCACGGTGGCGCGGCCAATGTCCATGTTGAGCTGGTTGTCTTCAACATAGATTCGGCTCCAGACGATCTCGCCTGGCTTGGCGATGCCGCTCAAAGTTGAGCCGCCGTAAGGGAAGTACATCGAGGCTTGGCGTTCGCCGCAGCTGCCTGCATAGACACCGATGTGATGGGCTGGAGGAGCTGCACCGCTGATCTCCAGCACCCAGATTTCGCCGTCCACGGTTCCGCTTCTGTCGATATCAGACCAGCGGAGGTCGTGGAGCGTTGACTCGACTGGCTGTCCATGCTGCTGGTGCACCCATTTGGTGAGCAGGCCATCCAGACCGGCGCACTCGTCGACTTCGTTGAAGTGGGTATACGGCTCACCGGCGAGGATTTCAGTGCCATCAGCAGCGTAGATCGGTGGGCGTTCTGAATTGTTGAACAGCCCTTCTGCTAGGTCAGATGCGCAGCACATGTCTTTCAAGCCGAGCTGGTACTGGATGCCGATCGCGGCGCAGCCGTGCTCGTGCCCGATTCGGCCAGCCGCGATGTACATCTTGAGCTGCTCGATGACCTGGCCCTTGGTGAGGTCCGTCTCGCCGTCTGGCCCGAATCGGAAGTCGAACCCACGGTCCTCGATCCATCGGAAGGCTCGCTCAGCATCGTCTGATGAGACCCTGCTCATCCCGTAGAGCAGCGCGCTTTGGGAGAGCCGTTCCTTGTAGAACTTGATGGGGAAGAGAAGCTCGTCTGGGATGATCGCGTTGTACATCCCCATGCAGCCTTCATCGAAGACTCCAAGGATCGCGCCGCGCGACATGTGCTTTGTGTAGATGCTGTTCGCAGCGTCATCTTCGGCACCGCCGAATGGTCGAACATGTGACAGGTCGTGGTAGATCGTGCCTGTCTGAGTCCACTCTTTTAGGCTGTCGAGGAAGAATGCATCCGTGAACTCCTCAGACCAGAGCGTCGAAAACTCCCGGCCCGCTTTGGCGAGGCATCCATTCAGGTTGAGCATGCCGACAAGACCTGGCCACTGGCCAGACCAGTTCGCGACAGTCAAAACTGGCCCTTCATGCTGGATCAGCCCCGGCAGGATGTGGTGGCTGTACTGCCAGACCGCTTCCACGACGACGACGGGCACGCTGGGGTCGAGCTTCGAGAACGCATCCAAACCCGCTTTCTGGCTGTCCAAAAACCCGTGACCGGCCTCAGGATCATACGGATGGGCGCGCTCAACTTCAATACCGAGCCCGCGCAGTGCCGCTTCGACGCGATCCTCTGTCTCCTTTTGTGCCGCCCAGCAGAGCCGGTTGGCTGGCAATCGAGAGTCTCCGCTCGCTGCTATGTAAACCTTGTTCATTTGATCGCCTCGTCCATGATCTGCCTGGCCGACATGTAGTCATCGTACATGTTCATAAAGACCTTGTACTTGCCGTCATAGAACTTTCGTTGGCCTGCATCGGGCTCAACAACATCTTCTGCACGGCTCATCGCGGCCATCCCTTCATCGATGGAAGGGAAGTCGCCTGATGCACAGGCTCCCAGGATGGCTGAGCCTAGCAGCACCGCTTCTTCCTCCGCAGGGAGCACAACTCGGCAGCCTGTAGAATCTGCCATGACCTGATTGAATAGCGGGTTCTTGATCAGGCCACCACAAGCCATGAGTGTGTCGATCGAATAGCCGGCATCGTTCATCTCTTCAATGATGTGCCGCGTGCCCATGCAGACCGCCTGCATTCCGGCGAGATAAGTGGTTGCGAGTGTGTCGAATGTCGGCTCGATTTCGATGCCGCTAACCACGCCTTTCAGGCTCGAATCCGCTCTGGGTGACCGGTTGCCGTGGAAATACGGCAGAACGTGGATGTCCTTTGTGAGCCGGGCTGGATTCTGACCATAGCTCAGTTCATTAAGCCGGTCATTGATGAGATCGTACGGCGAGCATCCCTGCCTCTCGGCCTTCTCCCGAAGAGCTTTGCTCGGGCCGCTCCGCAGCGCGATCCGATCTATTGCGGCACCTGCTGTGGATTGCCCGCCTTCGTTGAGCCAGAGGCCGGGGAGCATCGCGTCCTGGTACGGGCCCCAGATGCCACCAATAAAGCGAGCCTCCGGTGAGCAGGCCATGTGACAGGCGGAAGTACCGGCTATCAAAGCCAGGCGCTTGTCGAAGTCGGTTTCGACCCCTAAATCGGCCCCGATAACGCCGATGCCGCCGGCGTGGGCGTCGATCATCGACGTGCCGACGGGAATGCCTGGCTTCAGGCTAAGTTCACCTGCTGCTGCTTCCGACAGGACTCCGGCCTGAGTGCCAATCGGGAGCACTTCTGTTCCGATCCGCCTGAATCCCTCAGAGGCAAGATCGCCAAGCCCTGCTGTCTCAAAAAAGTCAGCGTGCCAGCCGCCAAGATGAGGAAGATTTGTCCATTTGCACACTACGGCACAAGCCGAACGAGATTGGCTTCCCGTTGCCCGCCAAGTAAGGAAATCTCCAAGGTCAAAGAAGTGCGCAGCCCGCGCCCATGCTTCCGGATGATTGCGCTTGAGCCACAACAGCTTTGGTGTCTGCATTTCAGGCGAGATCGTCCCGCCAACGTGCTTAAGCACCTCGTGGCCAGATGCAGAAAGCTCCGCTGCCTCACCCACCGCCCGGTGGTCCATCCAGACGATAACATTGCGCTCGTCGGACTCCCCCGGATGAACGCCTACAGGTGCCCCCTCAGCGTCCAGAACAGCCATCGAGCACGCTGCGTCAAACCCGATGCCCTTGATGTCGCTGGGCCCAAGGCCCGCTTTGGCGAGTGCATTTCGCACCGATTCGCAGACGGCCCGCCAAATATCGTCAGAAGACTGCTCAAACAGGCCGTCGCCGGGCGACCACATCTGAATATCTTGGGAGCCGAGGCCGAGGGTCTCTCCCGACTCGCTGAAGAGGCCAGCACGCGCGCTGCCGGTTCCGACATCGACGCCTAAATAGACCGACATTTGAACTTGAGGCTACCTGACTATAGGGCTTCAGAATTGCGGGTCCAGGCGCCCTCGCTATCCAATTAGCACTTTAGCAAAAAGCCGCTTTTTCGGACGTCCCGTGGTAGCATTGGCTATGCCCTTCTATTCTGTTCTTGAAGTGACACCGACCGCCGAAGACTGGATTCCCAATTACCTGGAGCACGCCACTCAGATGGTCGTCCAGCATGGCGGTACGTACCTCGCGAGGACTGCCAGTCACGAGATTCTTGAGGGTGATTCGCAGGCGCCAGCGCTGAGAGTCATCATCCAGTGGGGCTCGAAAGCGGAGGCAGAGGCGTTCATGAATGACCCGGCGTATGCACCCCTGCTCGCCGCTCGATCAGGCGGCTCGATCAGTCATCACTGCCTGATTGAAGGCAAAGACGACTTCGCCTGAATCCTGGGTCTCATAGCAGGGAGTTCTTGAACTGGGTTTGAACCTAACATGGCCCAAGTAGGCCAGCCCTTGTCTGGAACCATTTTAATGCCGATGTGTTAGAATGGGTCAAGCGTAATGCGCAGATTCTTGGCATTTCTCGTTGCGGCAGCGGTGGGAACAGCAGTTGTTGCTGTCCCCGTCGGCGCAGCGTTGTGCCAGGACTCCTCCGCCCCGCAGAAGCCTGTGAGCTGCTGTGCCGGGCAGGACGATGACTGCGGCATGGAGGACTGTGACTGCGAAGTCACATCCGCCCCTGAAATGCCTGATGACACGGCCATGCTGGCCGCGTCCACCAAGCCATTTCATGTTCCCGCAATCGACACGCATCACGGCATCGAGTTCAGCGCGATCAACACGCCAGACTCAACTGTCGTAAACAGCGCTCAGAGCAGAGCTCCCCCGCCGCCGGATCGTTCCGGTCATCAGCTCCGCGCTCCCCCCATTTCGCTGGCTTAAGCCTGAAGGCTCGACCAGCGCATCTTCGCCTTTCAGGCTGCCAATCCCATTACGGATCATCGTGTCCGCCGCATAGCGCATCGCGGCGACTGACCGCTCCCTCGGGAGCTCGGCAGCATGAAAACAGCAGCACAATTTTTGAAGAAACAGTGGTTTACGCTCATCCTCATCGGCGTAACCGCATACGGCGTCAACTGGGTGGTCGTGAACAAACGCCCGGTTGGGGCGATGACCGTCATCGAAGCCCAGGCGATGGACATGATGGCGATGCAGCCACCATTAGGCGTCCAGCCTGTGGGCACGGCTTATGCTCTCTTCCGCCGGTCGGGAGAGTCTCGGACATTCCCCGCAACCGTCCGCGCCTTCAGTGACGAAGATGTGAAGACCAGGGCGGCTGGCCTCGTTAAAGACGTCCTCGTCTATCCGGGCGACCGCGTCGTCGCTGGCCAGCTGTTGGCGATCATCGAGGCCGATGAACTGCGGGTCAAGGCTATTGCCGACTCCCTGCTGGCTGATGCTGCCAACACCAGAATCTCTTCGGCTGAGGCCGGGCGCAGCGTCGCTCAGGCTGAAGCTGAAAAGGCGCAGCTCGACTCGGAAACGGCTCGTGCTGGAGTGACCATCGCGGAGCTGGATATTGAGGCTCTTGAGAGTGATCTGCTTCGAGCCGAGTCATCAAAGAAAGCTGCTGAGTCAAGCTTTGCTGACGCGATCGTGCAGCTCAAGTATTGGGGTGAGGAGTACAAGCGAAGCCAGACGCTGTACGAGGGAAAAGCGATCTCACTAGATGAGCTTCAGCAGACTGAGCGGAACCGCGATTCGGCGGTTGCCAAAGTCGCCAGAGAGAAGGCGAATGTGGAAGCCGCAGGCCAATCAATCGCCTCACTCGCCAAGCGCGTCGAGGGCGCCGAGGCCAAGCTCGAAAAGCAGATGTCAGCCTTCCGGGCCTCCTTGCGAGCAGCGGACGCAAAGTCAGCCGCTGCGGGCAAGGCTGACGCTGAAGTTGAGACGGCGAGAGCCGGCGCTCGAGCCGCGCAGGCCTCCGCTGGAGTCAGCGGCCAGCTTGCTGGCTACACAGAACTCAGGGCATCTGCCGATGGCGTTGTCACCGAAAGGCTGGTCAGCCCCGGAACTCCCGTGATGCTCGGCCAGACCGTCATCAAGCTCAAAGTGGACAGCCAGGCGCGCGTCCAGGCAGACTTGCCACAGAGCATGCTCTCCCGAGTCAGCGTTGGTTCTGGCGTCAGACTCACCGCCGGCGTGCTCGTCCAGACCGGCGTCATCACGAGCGTTTTTCCCAGCGTCGACCCGATGACCCGCACGTTCCGAGTCGAAGCTCTCGCTCCGGAAGGCTTTACGACCGGCATGTCAGTCGATATGGAGATATTCCTTGGTTCTGAAGAGACTGCACTGACAGTTGCCAAGGAGGCTGTTCTCACGGATCAGCACGGTCACAGCTTCGTCTGGACGATCAAAGAGCGGGAAGTTGACCCGAACGAAGTCATGCAGTACACCTGCACGATGCACCCTGACATACTTGAAGACGGCCCCGGACTCTGCCCGCTCTGCAAGATGGACTTGACGCCGCTCTCAGCTGCAGGAAACCTGCAGGCGGAAAAACGAATGGTCGAGGTCTCCCGTATTGCGGGTCTCTACGCATACATCATCGGCGGCCTTGAAGAGGGTGATGAAGTCATTTCAAAGGGGCACACCACTGTCTTCCCAGGCATGGCTGTTCAGCCTGTCGAGTGGGGAGAGAGCGGGCCGGTTACGCTGCCTTCGGGCTCCGTTTCTGGTGGTGATCATTCCGGTCACGGAGGCGACGCTGATTCCGGATCGATGGATGATATGGGCGATGGGTCTTCGAAGGATGCACATGCAGGACATGGTCACGAAGCTGGTCAGTTCACCTGCCCGATGCACCCCGAAGTGGTCCAAGACGGCCCTGGCTCCTGCCCGATCTGCAAGATGGACCTGATCACAGTTGAAGAGTTCGACGGCGATCAGCCGGCTGGTGAAGGTCAGTACGTCTGCCCGATGCACCCTGAGGTCGTCCAAGACGGCCCTGGAACCTGCCCGATCTGCAAGATGGATCTCGTTCCCGATAAGGATGCAGAAGAGCACGTGTGCCCGATGCACGAAGAGGTCGTCAAGGATGGCCCCGGCACCTGCCCGATCTGCAAGATGGACCTCGTTCCGGTCAAATCGGAGAAGACTGAGTGACCGGCCCAAACAACACTGTTGACAAGGACAAGTTCAACTTTGTCCGCTGGTCAGTAGAGCACCCGGCAGCGATCTTGGCATTCTTCATTGGATGTCTCTTGATGGGCTGGCTGGCCATCACGGAGCTGATGCCGCGGCGATTCATGCCGTACGTTGAGACTCCGATGATCGGCGTTGTCACCGAGGTCCCTGGCTTGACAGCCGAGGACATGGAGACGTACTACAGCTCACCGATCGAGCTGAAGCTCCAGTCGATCCAGAACGTACGGTTCATCCGGTCTGTCAGCCAAGACGGCTTCAGCATGGTCGTGCTGGAGTTCCCCTACGGGAACAACATGCAGCAGGCGTACACCGAGGTTCAGGCCTTGATGGAAGTCGCGAAAGGTGAACTGCCTAGGAACAACGACAACCAAGTCCCCAGCTTTATCGTAAAAGTCGACCCGATGAACCTGCCGGTTCTGACGCTCTCCTTGACCGGAGACCCGGAACAGGGCTGGGACATGGGGCGGCTGAGGGACCTGGCTGACAACCAGCTCATCAACAAGTTCAAGACCTCCCACGGGAGTGTCTATTCGGTCAGCACGTTCGGCGGCTATCGCCGGCAGCTGCAGATCGACGTTGACAGGGAAGCGCTCTCTGCCAGAGGGCTGTCGATACTCGATGTCAAGTCTGCGCTCGACAAGCACAACGGTGCCCTGCCGGCAGGTCGAATCACCAGCGGTGACAACGAGACGATGCTCCGGGCCACCACGGGCTTGGCGTCGCCTGACCTTGTCAAGTCTTGGCCGCTCAGGGCCTCTGGTGATCAGGTCGTCAGCATTGGCGACATAGCGACGGTCGAAGACACCTTTGTGGAGGATCGCTCGGCATTCCACCACATCACCGACGGCAAGGTGCACGAGGCGATCTCGGTCAGCCTCCTGCAGAACCCCGATGCAAGCTCTCCCGTGACCATCGAGGCTGCATTGGAGCTTGCCAAGGAGCTTGAGGAAGACTATCCCGGCATCAAGCTGGACGTCGCGTACAACAACGCCAGCTTCGTCGATCTGCTGTTCGACAACATGATCCACGAGCTGATCCTGGCGGTTGTCCTGACCGGGATCCTCGTGCTGTTCTTCCTCGGCGAAGTTCGGGGCACGGTGATCGCACTGACGGCGATCCCAGTCTCGATGGCGATGACTCTGCTGGCGATGGCCGCATTTGGATTTAGCCTAAACTCCAGCACTCTCATCGGTCTGCTGATCGCGATTGGCCGACTTGTTGACGATGCGATCATCGATATCCACGCGGTCGAACGCCACATGAGAATGGGCAAGGACCGGGTCCAGGCGACGATCGACGGCATCAGTGAAGTCCGCCGGTCTGTCTGGGCGGGCACGGTCGTTCTGATCATTGCGCTGATCCCGCTGCTCTTTTCGGGCGGCATCACTCAGCTGATGTTCGAAGGCCTTGCCTGGCCGATTATTCTCGGCGTGCTGTTCAGCTTTATCGTCTCGATGACGCTGACCGCTGTGCTCTGCTCCAAGTTCATGACCGATCCTGCAAAGCGAAAGCAGAATTGGATGCAGAGGGTCGTCCTCAACCCGTTCGATGGATGGCTAGAGAGTCTCGAACACGGCTATGAGAAGCTCATACGATGGATGCTGGACCACCGATTCGCCAATATGGCGCGCATCGCGGTCACCGTCGTGATCGGCTTCGGCTTCTACTACTTCATCGGCTCAGAAATGATGCCGCTGGCGGATGTTGGCCAGGCGAGCATGCAGATGGAGATGCAGCCTGGAACAAGCTATGCCAAGACCAAGAAGGCGGTTGGCCAGCTTGAGCAAATCATCATCGAAGAGGGTGCGAGTGCAGAGCAGGGCTGGATCAGTGATGTCGCGCTCGAAATCGGCGCAGAAGGCGGCCCCGGCATGCCGCAGCGGATTGTCTATTCCGGCTACGGTATGAAGATGGTCAACGGGGCCTCAGCGATGATCACTCTCATCGATAAGGATGATGGCCGGCCAGATGTCTTCACGATCATGGACACGATCCAGCAGAGAGCACTGGATGAAATAGATGGCATACGCCGCATACAGGT
>JALGYA010000175.1 GCA_029824475.1 Fimbriimonadia bacterium
CGGAGGTGCCGGTGCACCGGCCACTTCGACGATGATCATTGGCGACCTTGGCAGCAATGGCCCGTTGACGTTTAACGGTTCTCAAGGCTCTGACACAATCGACGGTGACGTAAATTACAACGGCACGGAGATTACCGAGACGGGTGACAATGTCTATCAGAATCCTGACCCGGTTGAGCTTCCCACGGTCAGTGAGATCGCCGACTCGATGTTCACCAACGGCTTGACGACTCTGCAGACGGACAACGGCAATGCGAACATCAAAATGCTTTTTGCGACGGATGCGGCGTTGACTTCAATTCTGACTCGGGACGGCATCACGCTCGACGATCTGAATCTTGTGGAGAGCACTCACGCATCGGCGCTGAATACTGCGACAAAGTCATACGCCACAGGAACAAATACAAGCCCACTTTTCGATTCCGCGGGCTTCACAACGGCGAGCAGGCTGCTTTCAGATGCGAAAGATCCGGTGGTTTCCGGGACGGCAACTCTCGACGACGTGCCGAGTGGGACTCGATTTGTTACGGATGAGATCTCAGTAGTTGACGGCGAACCCATCTTCGGTTCAGCGATTGAAGGGATCATGGGGAAGCGGGTCTATTTCATCCCTCCCGGCGACTACTACATGCACGACCTAAACTTGAGGCTTGGAAACGCAGCAGTTGTGCTGCTGACGCATCTTGGCTCTATCCGGTTTTGGGTTGATGAGGGCGGAACGAGCAACCAGTCTGATCGCCTGCAGACTGTTGTGGTCTTCACGAGCAACGATCCCTCCCGATTCCGACTGTTCTATAACAAATGCCAGGATCTGCTGATCGCTGGCGGCTCAAACTTCTACGGCGGGTTCTACGCCGTCAGGGACGGCTGCTCTGACGACACGCCCAAGCTGGACTTCACTGGAAACACGACTGTGTACGGCTCGGTGATGGCATCGTATCTGGAGCTCGGCGGTGGTACTCGCGTGATCTTCCCGAACGACGGAGCAGGCTCTGACCCAACAGACTATTCGCTCTGGTTCGGCTTCAAAGACCAGTGGCGTGAGATCAGCCCAGACGGCGGGGATGTGGTGTTCCTTGACAACACGTCGAAGTAATCGCGGGTTCTCATTCACCGAAGTACTTGCCGCAGCGGCGATTCTCGGTGTAACGATGGCTGGGATCATGAGCATGTGGCAGGTCAGCCTTGCGATGAGCGAAAAGCACGGCGATCAGACGATGGCCTACTTCATCACTCGTGAAACGATCGAGACAATTAAGCTTTCATCCTTTGATGGCCCAGCGGAGGGCTTGACAACCCTCTATTACGATGCAGACGGCGGCAGCGGATCAACTACGGCGGTCGCTTCGAGCCACTTCAGAGTCGAAATCAACATAGTGTCGGACAAGTTGGGCGTCAACGGATCAGATGGATCGGTGCGACCTTCTGACGATGCGCTGCGCGATGTTACGATCACGGTCTACCGAATCAGCGGCAATTACGAATTGAACAAGACTTCCACATATCTGGCGAGGTCCGGCGTATGAGGCGGAATCGCGGTGGAACGCTGATTGAATATCTGATTTCCTTGGTCCTGTCGAGCGTTGTGATCGGAGCAGCCTTTTGGATGTATTCTGACTCGACTTCGCAGGCGCATTTTGTAGATCGGTACAATGATGCTGAATCGAATGCGCGGCAGCAGGTTGACCTGCTGTTGGACCACGTTAGGAATGCCCAAAGCTGCAAGGATGCCGGGCAGATCGCGATTAGTGCGGGGACGGCGACGTCTCTGTCATACTATGGATCGAACAGCACATCGGACGTGATTATGTACAGCCTTAGCGGCACGGATCTTGTAAGAACCGCAAATAGTGCATCCAAAACAGTACTTGATGGCGTCTCTTCATTGGAGTTCACGTACTACGTGATTTCATCGGGCGCGTTGGTGACAACTGCGAACGCGAATGTTCCGACATCGTCGGAGCTGCCTTCATTGGCGGCGGTAGAGGTGACAGCGAAGGCAGATGTGGATGGCATTGAGCGGGAATTGTCTGGGTTGGTTCGTTTGCGAAACAGCCCGTACAAGTCAAAGCTGTAAAGACGGTACATGAGAAAGCATGACAAGCGGCAGCCGACCTCGGCTGTAGGCATACATCTCGGCAGAGAGGAGATACGGATCGTTGAGGCGGCGCCTCACGAGAACGGTCTTCGCGTTTTGGCAGCTGGCTCAGTCGGCATGACGGCTGGCTACCTCGATTCATCTTCAGCCATTGCGACCACCGGACAGGCAATTAAGGCGCTTATCGAACGCACGGGCATCAAGAACCGCAACGTGTTTCTCGGGGTTCCTCCTTCGTACAGTGTCACTCGTGTCATCGAAGTTCCGCCGATGCCGGACGAGGAAGTTTCGGTTGTTCTCTATGGTGAGCTGCAGCATCACAGGCTTCTTTCTGAGGAAGGCGGCGGAATGGACTGGCAGCGTCTGGTCAGCGAGAGCGGCCAGGAAGCCTGCCTGGTTCTGGCCGCGGACAGCCAGCGACTCTGGCACCTGGAAGACTGCGTTGATGCCGCCAAGCTTCATCCACAAACAACGCCTGTACACTCATCTCTGATCCGGGCTGCCTCAATGAGCGCGCCATCTGGTGATGCTTCGATTGTCGTCTCAATCGGCTCAGAGTCCTGCGAGGCTGCGATCGTTCAAGGCGAGAAGCTCTACGCCTACCGCAGAATCGACATTCTCGGCTCCCGACTGATTCAGATGGGCGAAGAGGATCACGATCAGGATACGGTCAGCTCAGAGACCACGATCGAACCCTACTTTGCAGAACGGCTCACATCTGAGATTTCACGTCTGCTTGAGTTCCTGCGACGTCTGGAATCTCCGGGCGATCAGCCGCGGATTATTCTCACCGGCACCGACAGCCGGTACCGCATGCTTTCCGGCTTCATTGAAGAGGCGATCGGCGCTGAGACACGCTATTACGATATGCCACTCCGTGGCGAAGGCAGAGCCGCAGCGCTTCTTGACGATGAAGTGAGCCGCTCGAAGTTCGCCGCAGCCGCCGCAGTTGCCTGGGCAGGACTTGAAGCTGGTGAATCTGCAGTTGGCACGTTTATCCTTGAGGCTCCTGAGCAGCGAGTGCACCAGTCGGCCCGGTCATCGGGAAGCCCGGCTCCGTTCTTGGTTGTTGCTGCGGCTATTGGATTGGCCTGCGGGTTTATGTGGTTTGGAAACACGCGCAATGCCGAAAACCTTGAAGAGGGCAACGCAATTACGCAGGACCAGATCGATGTCCTGGACGAGCAGGTTGGCTCGATGAACGACTCGAGGCAGGACGCCATCCGAGCGCTGGCGTATTTGTCAGAGCTTGGTGTTCCGTTCCCACCGATGGTGGATCGGCTCTCATCGATGCTGAACGCAAACATCGGCGTGAAGACGATCGACTTTGAGCCTGATGGGCGAATCAGCATTGCCGGCGAGGCACTTTCTGAAGATCAGATTGTCGAGACAGTGGACAGGCTGAACTTCAGCCCTGACTTCTACGGGACGTTCGTTGACTCCTACACTGACAAAGAAAAGACTGGCCTTGTATACAGGATGACCACGAGATTCGTGATGACTCTGCCAGAGGAGATTGTGGAATGAAGAGTTTAGGACGCATCCTTCTCTTTATGCTTCCAGTCGTCGTGCTGCTGACCGGCATCTACATGATTTCGGAGGCGAAAAAGCGCGTCACGGCCGCTCAGGATGAAGAGACCATCCTTGCCATGGAGCTCAAGAATCTTGAAGACACCTTGGAGGCCCTGTATCTTGAACCTGATATCGACAAGGTTCCTGCCGAGGTTCACTCCCAGGAAGAGCAGGCTCGGTTCATTGAGTACTTGAAGGAACTGGCCCGAGAGACCGGCTCAAACATTGAGCAGTTTACGATGATGCCGGCACCTCCGCCGCCGGTAGGCACGCCGCTGGAGAATTACCATGCCTTGCCGACCCGAGTTGTCCTGCTGGGCAGCTACACAGGCTTGAGGGCATTCGCCTATCGCATCATGCAGTCTGATCGACTGCTCAATATGATGGGTGTTCGTTGGGAGCGGATTATGGAGGGGCCAGCCTGTAGGCTTTCTATGACCATTACGCGCTACGGAATGGACGCACCGATTCCTTCATTGGAAGAGGATTTCCCTGATGAGGAAGGCGCCGATCCGGAGACTGAAGAGAATTTGGACGACACGTCCGATGAGACCATTGAGGACGCAGAAAATGAAGACGCTTAAGTGCATTCTTGCAACAGCCATGATCGCAGCAGCAGTGTTTGCGAATGCGGCAGACGAGTCGATTAGGCTCGTCTTCTCCAAGACGAAGGCATCGACGGTCATCCAGAGCGTCGCGCTTAAGTCTGGCCACAACGTGATTTTCTCTGGAACATCTGATCCTGAGATTTCACTGAACGTCAAGGCTGCCAATCCTGAGGAGGCACTGCGCTTCGCGTCAGCTGCGGCTGGGCTTTCGATCAAACTTGTCGACAATACTTTCATCATTGCAGCCCCAACGGAAATGCGGACCGCACTGCGCCCCTTCGCAGCTTCCCATACGATTGAGCTCAAGGCTGCCGATGCGGATACGACCGCCAAGTCGCTTGAGGCTGCATTCCCTTATGTAACAGCAAGCGGTTCCTACGGCCTGCTTGTGATGCACGCTCTTGATGAGGACCGGGCTGGTGCTCTTGAGTTTGTGCTCCGAATCGACCGAAAGGCGCTGTCGCAGACGACAAGAATTTATCAGGCTCGGCATGTGCCTGCTGCTGGGCTTGGACCAGCGCTGGCTGCGATGTACGATGCATTGATCGTCTCTGTGGTTGATCCAGCTGTTGGCACAATCACGATCACCGGCCTCGATTCAGACGTGGCAAAGGCGATGGAGATGGCTTCCAGCCTCGACATCGAGATCGTCAAGCCCCCTGAGGAGCCGGTTGTGATGCATCTTTATACGGTGCGCTACAGCAGTGCTCCTGCTTTGAAGGGCTTCCTGGCTGAAGCTGAGCCTGATCTTCAGGTGATGGTCGGCCCAGAGTCTTTCGCACCGAGCAACCCCACGTTCAAGCCTCTGTCGAGTGCCTCTCTTGGAAGCTCCGCAGGTGGCGGAGTCGCCTCAACAGATGCCAACACAAGCCAAGCTGATGTTGCGGGATCCTTGGCGCGGCACCTGGTGCTTCGCGGCAAAGAGAGCGCAGTTGAGAGAGCACTGGTTCTTCTCGACGAGTTAGACATTGCACCGATCCAGGTGAGCGTCAAAGTTGAAGTTGTCGACTACTCGCCCTCAGAAGAGAGTGACCTCGGCTTCTCCTGGAACTGGACACGATTTGGCATGTATGAAGCTGCCCCTGGCACCGGCGTTGAGACCGGTGGCGATCCTGGCGGAGAGTTCGATTCGTTTGAAACACGTCCTGCAGGGTTTGGTCAGTTCAGCCGCGTTCCTTTCTCGTTCCAGTCTGTGCTGAAGGCGATGGTGGAGAGGAAAGAGGCGCAGATCCTCGCGACACCGTACGTTCAGGCGATCGACAACGTGGACGCCAACATCTTTATCGGTGAGACGATCCGAGCGAAGATTTCTCAGGGTGGCGGCATTGGTGGGGATACGGTTGAAATCGTAGAATTCCCAGTCGGCATCATCCTTTTGATCCGACCGCGTGTCAACGTGGACGGCGACATCACGATGAGGGTTCACCCGGTGGTCAGCACGATTCTCGGCCTGAACGAAGACCAGCTTCCTCAGACGAGCACCCGCGAGGCGGAGACGACCATCCGAGTCCGCGACGGTGAGACAGTTGTGATCGGTGGACTGATCAGAGAAGAGATGACGAAGACGCTGACCGCAGTGCCGATTCTCTCCGAGATTCCGTTGATCGGTGAGCTGTTCAAGAGCAGAAGCACCAGCGCCCGAAAGAGCGAGATCCTTGTCTTTATCACTCCGACGATTATTCGCGACAACGAGGCTTCCGAGCCGGCAACTTCTGATGTTTCCGGCGACGGCTCGTAGGCTCCAAGGAACATGCAAGTACGGCCTGAAGACAAGCAGAAAACGACGATACTCATCGTAGTATTGGTGGTGGTCTTGGGCATCATCGGCTTCACGCTGTTCAAGGCTATGGCCCCGAGCGGCAGCTCGAACACGCCTGCACCCATCGATGATGGTGTGCTTGATGACGAAGTTAAGATGATTCCGGTGCGGTCTCGCAAGACTGACATGATGCGCGAGGTTCGCTCGGAAGGAGCCAATCCGTTCCATGCTGTCCGAGGTTTAGGTGCTGCTCCTATTCAAGGACCTCCGGCTGTCGGCGGCGGTGGCGGTGGTGGCGTGATTGAGGGTCCAGTAATCCCCTACATTCCGCTCCCTCCTGCAACTCTCAAAGGAGTGATCATGGGTGGAGAGGCCATTCAACGCAACCTTGCGGTGATGGACATCAATGGGGAGATCCAGCACATGATTGAGGGCGAGAACCTCTATCCGGGCCACAGGATTCAGAGGATCCAAGAGGCAGGAATGACGCTCGCTGTTGACGGTGTCCCGGTGTTTATTGGGCTTGGCGAGACGTACCAGCCGGTGGGTCCTGGTGTTGACGGGAC
>JALGYA010000176.1 GCA_029824475.1 Fimbriimonadia bacterium
GGATGATTGAGGAGGAGAAACTCGATGACGCCTTTGCGATCAATCTCCAGCTGTTCAGATTCGGTGTTGATGATGAGCCCGTCTGAAGCTGGCAAAGTGCAGGCTGCCTGCGGCTTCGGCATCATCCGTACGGAGCCGTCCGGACCCTTCGTGCCGACCTCAATTAGGCACATGCGACACATGCCCACTGGCTTGAGCCTGGGGTGATAGCAGAAGATAGGAATATCGAGGCCAATCCGCTTCACGGACTCGACCACCATCTCCCCTTTCGGGACTTGGACATCGATGCCGTTTATCGTGAGAGTGACCGTCTGTGTGGTCTCCGCAGCTGCTGCCATTTCGCTCCTGGGCGGTTTACCCCATCATGCCGCTCACGAAGGTCAAAAGGCGACATCCATTTCCGACAAGGCTGTCACGTAAGAAAATCGTGATTTTCGAACACAAAGATGGGCCTTTTCGCCTATACTATTTGCTGAGTCATCGCCGGTTCGGCTTGAACCGGTCTGGCGATGGCTGCATTCGTACGAGATCGAGAAAGGAACAGGAATGATGAGAGTTTTTGCGAGGCTTGGTCTAACCGCTGCTCTTGCTGCCTGTGCCGCCCTTGGAGCGTCACAAGAAAAGCAAGAGGAGTTCGTTAGGCACAGGATAAAGATCACCCTAACTGCAGAAGCGCCCTATGATAAGGCGTTGTCTGCATTAGCTGCCGCAGGAGGCAAAATTGAGACCCGTCTTGATGACGGTGCAGTTTTGTCTATCCCAGTCAGCACAGATTTGACTCCGTTTGTGATTCGGCTTGAGTCCAGACAGAGCGTTGACGAAGCAGAAGTCATGGCACCGGAATTTCCGAGCTATGCCATGAATGCAGTCTCCGTCAGCCGCTTGACAGCAATCCGAGATCAGTTTGAACGAGCATACGAAGAGTACCGAGAGGCTGAAGGCCTTTCAGAAGAAGGCGTTGAAGGCGAAGAAGAAGAGGTTCCAGGCCTCGACTTCCTTGAAGCCTATCTTGAATGGCTAACAGTGCGGGCCTTCCCGAACGACACAATCCAGCCTTCGAAGTACGTTGAAGCTGCGAATCTGAGGGAGTTGAATCAGGGGCCGGTCGGGTCGCTCAAAGATCCCCTGAGCGGAAACCGAACGTTCATCAGCGGCGGCGAGACTCGTGGCCGCCCGGACATGATTATTGAAGGCCACGATGCTGGCGATACTCCTGACTGGGAGTTCATCGGACCTCGAAACCTCGAAGCTCCGTACAGAATTTATTACGGCCTCGACTACAACAGTGGCCGCATTTCAGCGGCGGCGTTCGACCTGTCTGACACCAATCGAATGTACGTCGGCGGCGCCCAGGGCGGCGTCCTTCGAACAACTGATGGCGGAGAAACCTGGGAGCACCTGGGTGATGATTGGCCTGTTCTGAGCTGCAGCGCTCTCGCTGTTGATCCTAACAACGGCAACAACATCTACGCAGGCACCGGCGACTTCCACGGCTTCAGAGTTTCTGGCGCGGGCATCATGAAGTCCACCAATGGTGGCGACACATGGGTGCGGCAGGGTGCAGGGACATTCGGCAGTGATCTCATTAGTGACATCATTGTCAACCCTCGCAACTCCCAGCAGCTGCTCGCTTCGACGGACAGCCGATCTGGACCGGGAGGCATTTTCCGCTCCGTTGACGGTGGTGACAGCTGGTCCGAAGTCAAAGCTGGCAGCTTCTCAGCGTTATCAATCAACTCTAGCGCAGGAGTCGTTTGGGCGACTGAAACAGGCGGCACTGGCCACGTGTATCAGTCATTCGACTTTGGTCAAAACTGGCCTGAAGTCACCGTGCCGGATATGGCCGGTCCTCAGTTCACAATGGACATCGCTGCGTCGATGATCGATCCTGGCACCGCATACCTCCTGCTTCCGAGTCAGTTCATGATTCAGAAGACAGAAGATGGCGGGGCGACTTGGAATGAGATCACCGTCGACGAAGATGGTGACCGGAACTTCCCGGATGGCTTCGTGATCGACGAAGACGGGAACATGGACAATTACAACTGGTCGCAGGGCTGGTACGACTATCACATCGACTGTGCTGTCGGCGTGGGTGACGGCGGATTCGGAGATGCAGTCTATGTCGGTCTGATCGATATCGTCGGCTCCTTCGATGGAGGAACCACCTGGAACAGCATGGGCGGCGCCAACTGGACGCCGACTTATTCGAACTCGGCCATTACGCACAACGACCAGCACAGCTTTGCTGTGAACCCGAACGATCCGTTCGACCTGCTGGTTGGAAACGATGGTGGAATCTATCGAGCGAAGTACGACCCATTCTTCGGAAGCATCACGTGGGAGACAGAACTGAACGCTGAACTTGGTGTCAGCCAGTTCTATCGAATCGCGGTGCACCCGGACGATCCTGACTACGTCATTGGCGGCACTCAGGACAACGCTTCGCCTCACTCGTTCGGCAGCCTTGAAAACTGGGGCAACCCAGGCCAAGGCGATGGCGGCGGCTGTGCAATCAACCCGTTCGATCCTCTGATCCAGTTCCACTCCTCACAGGGGTTGAACGTCATGAAGACCACGACGGGATTCGAATCTGACAACTACGGCATCTCAGGCCCGTGGTGGGGTCAGCGAGTTCCATTCATCGGCAGACTCTGGCTCGACCAGAATGATGGCAAGTACCTGTACGCAGGCACGAACTTCATCAACCGATGGGACGATGAAAACGAGACTTGGACATACCGACTCGGTGGAGTTTCACTCTCACCGACAGGCATCGTTCTTGCCTTTGGTGTCGCAACTGGCGACAGCAATGTTCTCTACGCTGGAACATCTGACGGTGGATTCTGGATTACTGAAGATGGCGGCCAGATTTGGAGAAAGATCACGAGCGGTATTCCTGCACTCGCGATCACTGGCCTAAGCATCAATCCAGAGGATAAGTACGACGTGATCCTGTCACTGTCGGGCTTCTCACTCAGCCATGTCATGCATTGCTCAGACACCTCGGTCGCGAATCCCACATGGATCTCCAAGTCGAGTGGTCTCCCACAGATCCCGCACAACGATGTTGTGAGAGATCCTTCGGATCCTGCAAACACATGGTACGCCGCGACAGATCACGGCGTCTATCAGACAACCGACGGTGGAGCAGCCTGGAGCGACGTCACAGTCTCCCACGGCCTGCCAAATGTTGAAGTCTCACAGCTCGTGTTCCTCGATTCTGAGACTGGTGGCCGGCATCTCTATGCAGGCACATACGGTCGCGGAATCTGGCGGATGACACTCGAGTCGTCGTCGAAGTTGGAAGACTTCACGATTCAGCCGGGAATTATCGCAAGCACTGACGTCGCGGTCGGTGAGGTCACCCTCGCCAGCCCAGCGCCTGAGGGTGGTGCTCTCATCACACTCTCAGCGGACGACAACTTTGTCGACTTCCCCGAGAGCGTCCTGGTGGCTGAGGGTGAGCTCTCTGCCAGCTTCAACATCGTCCCGAACGAGGATTCGCTCGGCGAATCGAGGACGACTGTGATCACAGCGGCATATGGACTGAATAGTCTCACCGCTCAAGTCACGGTGAAGAATCTCTCGATTCTGAGTGCTTCGTTCAGCCCGCTCACCGTTCTCGGTGGCACGTCCTCAACGCTCACTATTGAGCTGAATGGACCTGCTCCAGCGGGCGGTGTCGGCATTGAGCTGATCGCCAGCAGTGGCATCGTCACAGTGCCGGGCAACCTCTTCATCGCAGAAGGCGAGACTGTTATCGAGTTCTCTGTGCCGATCGGTGCAACGAACACGAAGCAGCGCGTCTCTGTCGAAGTGAAGAGCGGCCTCAACTCCCGAATCGCATACTTGTATGTGCTGCCGGGCGGTGGCAGTTAGCCAGACTCGTTGACACGACAGCGGGCCCTGGAGGATCTCCTCCGGGGCCCGTTTTTTGTTTGACCGCACCAAACGTCTCATGAGGCTCATGAAGCCTCGACGCAACGGTGCCAGAATTCCTGAAAGAGAGGCAGGCGCCAGTCCCAAGAGTCCAATGTTGACTTTTTTGTCAAGATATAATTGACAGTGGATCAAAGGCTGACCGCCCGCCATCCGAATTGACCGCCCATGGAAGACACCCTGAGCCCAGAGACTGAGCCGATTCTTGAGCAGACAGACGATGATCTGCTGAAGGAGCATGCGAGCCAGGAATACAAGTGGGGATTCACGTCCGACGTTGACGCGGACACGCTCCCTCCTGGCCTAAATGAGGATGTTGTCCGGTTCATCTCCAATAAGAAGGGCGAACCCGACTGGATGCTTGAGTTCCGACTCAAGGCGTTCCGGCACCTGCAGACTCTCCAGGAGCCAACTTGGCCAAATGTCGAGTACACGCCTGTCGACCTGCAGGCCATCAGCTACTACTCTGCTCCCAAGCAGATGCCGAAGCTCGACTCTCTCGATGAAGTCGACCCTGAACTGCTCGACACCTTTAATAAGCTCGGCATCCCGCTTGAAGAGCAGAAGATGCTGACGGGCGTCGCAGTCGATGCGGTTTTCGATTCGGTTTCTGTCTTCACCACCTTTAAAGAGAAACTCGCTGAGGATGGCGTCATCTTCTGCCCCATCAGCGAAGCGATCACGGATCATCCGGATTTGATCAAGAAGTACCTGGGCTCGGTTGTCCCCTATAGCGACAACTACTACGCCACCCTGAACTCCGCAGTCTTCTCCGACGGGTCGTTCGTTTACGTCCCCAAAGGAACTCGCTGCCCGATGGAGCTGAGCACCTACTTCCGCATCAACGCGATGAACACGGGCCAGTTTGAGCGCACCCTCATCATCTGCGACGAGGGAGCCCACGTGCGCTACCTGGAAGGCTGCACCGCCCCCATGCGCGACGAGAACCAGCTTCACGCCGCTGTCGTCGAGCTTCACGCCGAGGCCGACGCGACCATCAAGTACTCCACAGTTCAGAACTGGTACCCCGGCGACAACGAGGGTGTGGGCGGCATCTTCAACTTCGTCACTAAGCGGGCCAAGTGCGAAGGCGCGAATTCCAAGGTCACCTGGACTCAGGTTGAGACAGGATCCTCCATCACCTGGAAGTATCCGAGCGTCATCCTGAAGGGCGACAACTCGGTCGGCGAGTTCTACTCCGTCGCTCTGACCAGCAAGAAGCAGCAGGCGGACACTGGCACCAAGATGATCCACATCGGCAAGAACACCAAGTCGACGATCGTCAGCAAAGGCATCAGCGCGATGCGTGGCCAGAACACCTACCGCGGGCTCGTCAAGATCAACAAGGGCGCGGATAACTCGCGCAACTATTCGGTCTGTGACTCGATGCTGATGGGCGACCGATGCGGAGCACACACCTTCCCCTACATAGAGGTGAAGAACAGCACGTCGACGATGGAGCACGAGGCGACAACCTCGAAGATCGGTGAGGACCAGCTCTTCTACATGGCCCAGCGAGGAGTCGGCGAAGAAGACGCGACCAACATGATTGTCAATGGCTTCTGCAAGGATGTTTTCCGTGAGCTCCCCATGGAGTTTGCGGTTGAGGCACAGAAGCTCCTTGGCATCAGCCTTGAGCACAGCGTCGGCTAGCCTCATCTGATAAGCTGATTACATCAGCGCAGACGCCGCCCCTGTAATCGTTCACCTCGCCACCGAGAGGGGGCTGAGGGCGATGACCAAGCACATGTACTACAAGCCGCCTTTGATGCGAAGGCTTGTGGCCGTGGATTACAGCACGGTGCCCGACAGGCAATCGTGGCCGCGAGGCATCTACATTTTCACTGACTTTGAGCGAATGACTCAGGCGCAGCGGGAGATGGCCGCAAAGCTCTGGTCTAAGCTGGAGGAGCAGGGGGACAAGGTGGTTCTCTACAACCATCCAACTCGCTATCTTGAGCGCGTCACGCTGCTTCAGAAGCTGCATGAAATGGGCATCAACGACTTCAATGTCCATCGCCTCACGGATTACAATGGAGCCGTTAGGTTCCCCGCTTTTCTCCGCTATGGCAACCGGCACAACGGGGCATTGACGCAGCCGGCTGCTACGCAGGCTGAATTGGAGGATCAGATCGCGCTGGTGCTGCTCGATGGCCACGAGCCGCAGAATCTCATCATCTCAGAGTTCATCGATGTGCAGGACACGGACGGAATCTACAAGAAGTACGGGGTCTTCAGGATTGGTCCACACTCTGCGCCCCGGCACATGTTTGTCGGCACTCATTGGGAGGGCAAACAGAAGTGGAACACCCTCAGGGCGGAATTCAGAGCGGAAGAGACGGCATTCCTAAAGGACAACCCTCATTCTGAGGAAGTTTTCAGGCTCTTCGTGCTGGCTAACCTCCAATACGGAAGAATTGATTATGCGTTCAAGAATGGGCGCATCCAAGTCTGGGAGATCAACGACAACCCGCAGATCAACTCAAGCCTTTGGCGATATAGGAAAGCTGGATGGAGAAGAGCACACGTCTCCCTCAGCGCAATTTGGGCTGGCTTCTCGGCAGAATTGGAGAGGATCAAGCCTGGTCCAGACTTTCAGCTGGACCTGAGCGGCATTGACGTTC
>JALGYA010000177.1 GCA_029824475.1 Fimbriimonadia bacterium
CGTGTACAAAAAGGTAATCGGTCGATTCTAACGTGCGGACTTCGTAGCCTTCAGGAAGCTTGAACTTTCGGCGGCCGAGCCGAAATGAGAGGCTTCCAGGCTTGCTTTGAGCACGAAGTTTAAGACCGGCCTTTTTAGATTCAGCTGTTCTTGACATCTATCACCTCACAATCGTCTGTAAGATTCATCCGTGATGCTTACTGCTAAGAAAATTATAACACGAGAAATTTAAAAACCAAAAACAATTACAGTTTTGCCCTTGGTTTAGATGACGGGAACGTTATCGATGAGCCGGACGCCTCCAAGTTGAACTGCCGCAGCTAATCTACTTAGCCTGTGAGGCGTCTCCGTTGTGGCCATGGTTTTGGGGTCCACAAAAGCGGTGTATTCAACCTGAAAACCGGCTGTTTCTAGCCTGGCGTTGAGCCTGTTGAGAGCCTGGCCAGCAGGCTGCCCGCCCGCGGCAGCGGAGGCGGCTTCCATCATCTCGTGGTAAAGCTTGGAGGCTTGTGCCTTATCAGTTGGCGACAGGCGTTCATTTCTGGATGAGAGAGCCAGCCCAGAATATTCCCGCAGTGTCTCAATCAGCCGAAGTTCGATGGGGAAAAGCTGCTCATCAATCAACTGCTGTATCACTGCACACTGTTGAAGGTCCTTCAGTCCGAAATAGGCGCGATCTGGATAGAACAGGGTGAAAAGCTTAGCCACTATGGACACGACACCATCGAAGTGGCCAGGTCGGGAAGCGCCCTCCAGCCCATTGGCTGCAGAGCCGGCCCGAACTGAAACTCCTGTGCCCGAATACATCTCGGCTGCGGATGGTGCAAAGACCAGCTGCGCACCCGCCTTTTCAGCCTTCTCGAAGTCTTCGGCCTCCGTCCTGGGATAGAGGTCAAAGTCTGAGTTGTCTCCAAACTGAGTGGGATTGACAAAGACCGTAACAGACGTGAAATCACACTCTTGGGCAGAGGCTGAAATGAGTGAGATGTGCCCTTCGTGCAGCGCTCCCATCGTGGGCACGAGGCCAGCAGCGCCCTTGCCTTGAATGGCCTGGCGGACTTCAGCGAGAGTCCGCGCGATGATCAAAAGCTGTTATCCTCAGTCGGGAACGTGCCTGTCTTAACCTCTGAAACATATGTTTTGAGGCCATCACCAAGCAGTTTTCTGCCTTCCACGTACACCTTCGCGTGCTTGAATACGTCGGCGTTGAGGCCGAGGACGTCGTGGAAAACCTGAATCTGGCCACTGCAGCTTGGTCCTGCACCGATGCCGATTGTAGGGATGTCCAGCTCCTCAGTAATTTTGGCTGCGAGATCAGCTGGAATCAGCTCGAGCACAATTCCGAACGCGCCGGCGTCCTGAATCTCCTTTGCTTCAGCCATTACCTGCTCGCCCTGTGCTTTGCGACCCTGCACGCGGAATCCTCCAAAAGCGTTGACAGACTGCGGAGTCATCCCGACGTGCCCCATCACAGGGATGCCAGCCTTGGCTATGGCTGAAATCTGATCTGTGAAGGTGCCTTCAAGCTTGACGGCCTCAGCCCCAGCCTTTGCTAGGTCCACGGCGTTATCGACAGCCTGCTCAACGGAGGATTGATACGACCCGAAGGGGAGGTCAGCAACCAGCAGCGCCTTGGAGACTCCTTGACGGCAGGCCATCGTGTGATGCAGCATGTCGTCCATTTCAACTGGAATGGTCGTTTCCATGCCGAGGACCACGTTGCCGACAGAGTCGCCGACGAGAATGAGATCAGCACCAGATTCGTCCGCGATAGCACCGGAAAATACATCGTAAGCGGTGATGCATACGATCTTCTTGCCCGATGATTTGAGCTTCCGGATTCCCGGAGCGGTCATTTTGCCCGCCATGGGCGCGATTCTACCGTTCGGGGCGAATCAGGGCTGTGACGCCTGCAGCACTTCCTGGGCATGCCCCGCTGGCTTTACCTTTCGCCAAATCTTGAGGATCGACCCGTTTTCATCGAGCAGGACGGTGGTCCGAAGCACTCCCATGTACTTGCGGCCGTACATCGATTTCTCGACCCAGATCCCGCAGGCTGTCAAGAGTGTGTGCTCTTCGTCCGAGAGCAGCTGGACTTTGAGACTCTCCTTTTCGATGAACTTGAGATGCCTCTTTGGGGCATCCGGGCTCACGCCGTAGACAGGGATTTGACCGAAGTCTGGAAGGGCGTCTGTGAACTCACAGGCTTCAACCGTACAGCCAGAGGTCATATCTTTGGGATAGAAGAAAATGACAGCCTTCTGGCAAGCCAGATCATCAAGAGTGACCGTCTCGCCATCTTGGTTTGGAAGGGAGAACTGGGGGAAGGGAGAGCCTTCTTCGATCATGCGCCCATTCTACGCTGGCTCGACGGCGTCCATGAGCATCGCCTGCATGAGATCGACCCTAAGGACCATGCCGATGAACAGAGAGTCGTCGACGACCGGCAGCACCTTGAGCCCCTGGCTCTGCATCATGTGAAGCGCGTCACTGATCTCCATGTCCGGCCCAGCAGTTTTTGGTTCTTTGGAGGCGAACTGCAGGGCTGGCAGTTCTGAAAGACGAAGCAGACTCCCTTGCTCTTGCGCGGCTCGCGAAACATCTCCTTCGGTGATCACAGCGATCGGAGATCTATCTTCATTCACGATGATCAGCGCAGGGAATTGATAGACGTCCATCTTATCGATGGCGTCACGAAAGGTGCTCTGCGCAGTGAGATTGGGGACGTGGGCATGAAGCACCTCGCGGAGCGTCATGTCGTCAGTCTACCAGTAGGGTGGGAAGACAGATTCGTCCTTCTGCCGCTGGAAGGAGTTGATGAACCGGTACTTGCGCGCAGACCAACCGTCCTCGTCCTTCTCCAGGTTCATTGTCATCACGGTGCGCTCGATGTCTCCCCATTCCGATCGCTCCTTGACAACAAGCACAACACGAGCGGTGCTCTCTTTGTAGCGGAGAATTTTGAAATACTCGGGCTTGTTGTAGATCTCTGCGTCTTCCAAGGCATAGACGATCGCTCCCTCCATCGGAGATCCGTGCTGACGTGTGAGGAATTCGCTGTAGCCGTAGGGGGCGAACAAGGAAAGCACAAAGAAGATCGCGATCAGGTTCCACGACTTAAAGCCGTCATCCTTGACCTTTCGAAACATCGATACGAAGATCGTGATTAGCGTTGCTGAGAAGAACGCCGCCAGCATATATCCGATGAATTGAAGAGGCATGATCTGCTCCTTTCTCCTGGGCGAAAGGATGTACAGCTAATTGTCGGAGAGCAGATCGAATTTCTACAGGCTCATTTCGCCTGGATCGAAAATACCGATATTCTGCCGACGTCCCACAGAGGCGATCCGGACGGTGGATCGATTTCAATCCGGGCTGTGCCTGAGGCTGGAAGATGCTGGCCCGAGATCAAGAAATCGGAGATTGCCCACCGGTTCCGACGGTCCTCACGCGGCTCATACCACCAGCCTACGAGCTTGCCCGACACGAATACTCTCGCCCGCTGCCGTCCGTGGAACTGGTCGTATTCCTTGCGAATGATCAACCCGCGAGTGCCTTCCGGGACTTCCAGATCCCACGAGGCTCGATTGAGGTGGCTGCAGTGCGCCGCAGCATGCCGGGAGCCTTTCTCAAACATTGAATCGAGCTGGAACGAGTCGCTCATGTTCTGCACGGCCCAGCCGCGCTTTTTCAAGGCTGCTGTGTCAGCTGCTCGGAATGTGTCTATGAGCTGCGTATTAAGTGAGTCGTCACGGACGATCTGCATATCACCGGATGAAGAGGCCGCGGACCAGAACGGCAGATAGACCGGAGTCTGAAGACCGGCGATGCAGCGCCGGTGGTGATCGATTTCCAGGTGCGGCGCGTCAGACCTGACCCATCCACAGCCTTCAACCAGGCCAGTGGCACCAATGGGATCGGCTTCGGCCAACCGAGGTCCGGAGTGGAGAGTCGCCTCAAAGTCACCCTGAGAACCGCTAGACACCGATGCCCAGTTTTCAACCTGGATCACTTGGCCAGACTCAACTGCAGCGGAACCCACCGGCGTCTCAATCCTGCTGCCTTCGGGTACGACCGAGAGCCTGAGCTCACCTGAGCCTTCGAAGTCGGCGAGCACTCGATTTCCAAAGTGGTCACGGTAGAGATGATCCTCCGCTGCGAGGCGGAAGATCTTCACTTGGGCCAGGGAGCCATCGGAGCCGATGAGCGAGGACATAGGAATCACCCGGCATTGTTCCTCACTCCCGGCCTAGTTCGCTTGCCATAAAGGACCCCGATCAATGCCCTCAAGGCTGGTAATCTGCGACTCACATGGCCGTCACTGCTGACCAGATTCTCGATGCCCTTCGCTCGGTGGAGGACCCTGACCTTCACAGGGACATCGTGACCCTGAATTTTGTGAAGGATGTGGAGATTGACGGCGGCAAGGTCTCATTCAAGGTTGAGCTCACCACACCGGCCTGTCCAATGAAGGACCTGCTCCACGACCAGGCCAAAGAAGCCGTCCTAGCTCTCGACGGGGTCGATGCCGTTGATATCGAAATGACGGCTCAGGTGAGGAGCAGATCGACCGAGAACGAGGATTTGATCCCTGGCGTGAAGCAGGCGGTCGCGATCGCCAGTGGCAAGGGCGGCGTTGGCAAGAGCACCCTAACAGTCAACCTGGCCATCGCTTTGGCACAGCAGGGGGCGAAGGTTGGCCTTCTCGACGCAGACGTCTACGGCCCCAGCATCCCCATGATGATGGGCTGCCCGGATGAGCGGCCGATGACACGCAACAGCAAAATCATGCCGATCGAGCGGCACGGAATCAAGCTGATGTCACTCGGATTCCTGATCACAGACGGCCAGGCCGTGCTTTGGCGTGGGCCGATGGTCGCCGGTACGGTCAAGCAGCTTCTGGCTGACGTCGATTGGGGCGAGCTTGACTATCTTCTTATTGATCTGCCCCCAGGAACAGGTGATGCACCGATGTCGGTTGCACAGCTGGTTCCATTGACAGGTGTTGTGATCGTCACGACTCCGCACTCGGTAGCGGCGAACATTGCAGGCAAGGCTGCGGCATTGTTCACGAGGCTCAATTCACCCATCCTTGGCGTCGCGGAGAACATGGCCAAATTTGTATGCCCGGGATGCGGCGAGGAGTCAAAGATCTTTGCAGGAACAACTGGGGAGGAACTTGCTGAGAGCCTGGGCGCACCGTTTATTGGCTCAATTCCGTTGGATCCTGCTGTGGGCGAGTCGGCAGATCGTGGAGAGCCTTCAATCACCGCTCATCCAGAACGGCCGCAGGCCGGGGCCTTTCATGCCATGGCAGGCAGTCTAGCCTCACAGATCAGCATTAAGGCCGCTGAGTCATCAGAGCCCAAGCCGGTAGCGTAGGCCGTCGCCTTTGCCATCACCCTTCTTCTTGTCCTTGTCACCGTCGTCTTTGGTCTCGATCTCGTACTTGGGGACAGTTCGGGGGCGCTGTTCTGGGAACTCCTCGTCGGAGTCCTCAATCATCTCTTCAATCTTCTCGATTCGGCGGTCTGTGTCGGGGTGAGAGGACATCCACTCCTCGATCTCCTTGCTCTTTGAAGCTTCCTTGAGGGTCTTGAAGACATCGATCATCCCGAACGGGCTGTAGTCGACTTCGTTGATCATCTTGAAGCCGACTTTGTCTGATTCAGATTCATGACGGCGTGAGTAGGGAAGCGTAAAGAGCAGGGTGTCCGCCACGCCCGCGATATCGAACGCTGTGCCCCCTGCACCCAACAGCAGAAGCAAGGCAGTCACGCCAAGCTGGCGCTTCTGATTGTCAGCATAGGCGCTCGCCCAGTGCTGATTCCGGATATGCACGATTTCGTGGGCGAGGATTCCGGCAACTTGGTCTTCGGTCTCAAGCCTATTAAGGAGTCCTGTGAAGAAGAAGATCGGCCCGCCTGGCAGGGCGAAGGCGTTGACTTGGGGATCATCTATGACGTCGAACGAGTACTCGAAAGGCCGTTTTTCACGTTCTTTCTCTGGGATCGTTGCGATGAGGAGCTCGCCGAGTCGGCGCAGTTCGATCACCCTGGGGTCGTCGTCTGGCAGCACATTCTCCTCTTCACGGAGCTGTTTCGCCGCCTTCTTGCCCAGCTCTATCTGGTCCTTGATCCCCGGTTTGAACGGATCGAGGCTGCTGGACGCATGTGCTCCGGCTGCCGCCAGGGCGAGCAGAATGGGAGCCGATCTCAGGATTCTCACATGGAATATGACGCCAAGGAGGCCCGGTGAGTTTCCTCCGGATTGAGCCTGCGTGGGTTCAGAAAGCAATGTTTTTCAGAAAAAGTCAAAACAAGCCTAAGGAAAATGGGGCGTCCTCCCAAGGATATTCCTGTCAGCGGACGAAACCGGCATAGCTGCTGGGGTCCAGTCCAAAGACGAATGGAATGGACTGATCAGGAGCGCAGCTGCCCTGCCTCCAAATTGAGTTCCGAGGATGACATTGAAGATGAAAAACAACAAGCGCAAAGCTTTTACACTCGTCGAAATCATGATCGTGGTTCTGATTATCG
>JALGYA010000178.1 GCA_029824475.1 Fimbriimonadia bacterium
GAGTCTTTGATCCCAGCAAGGCGTCGCTCAGCCTCTTGTTTGCGCGCGAGTGCCTCTCTAGATCGGGACTCCGCTTCGTTTAGCCGCTCCGCTGCCTGGTCGGAGTCGGATGACTTGCCGGCCAGCTGCTTCATCAAGTCATCTCTGACCGTTTCAAGGGCTGGAATGTCGATCGATGCGATCAGCTCTGAGCTCTCAGCATTCAGCTTCTTGGATTCGCGTTCCAGGCGCTCTTGGCTCTTCTCGGTGGCCTGAATCTCGTGCTGCAGGCTAAGCAGCCAAGCTTTGGCTTCGTCTGCCTCAATCTGGCGGGCTTTGATGACCGGCTGGCCGGCATCAATCCGGGCATTCAGCTCCTTCTGGATCTCCTCCTTGTCGGTGACGATCCGATTCATCTTGTCGAGCGAAGCCTGTAGATTAATGGCCTCATCTTCGATCTCATGGAGCTCAGCTCGTCGCTGAACCATGCCGTGACGATGGCTCTTTGTCCGGCCGCCGCTGACAGCCCCGCTGCCGTGAACCACTTCCCCGTCAAGGCTGACGAGTCTCTTCCAGCCGCGGGTCTTGGCTAGCTTCAGGCCGACGTCGAGGGTCTCAACAACCACGATGCGGCCGAGCAGACTTTCGATAACCGGAACGTGCCGCTTATCGCACTCAACCAGGTCGCTGCCGAGGCCGACGACTCCCTCTTTGCCAAGGACCGCACGCAGGTCATCGTTCTGGCGCTGCTCCCGCATCAGAGTAAGAGGCTGGAAGGTGGCGCGGCCTGCCCTCTCATGCTTCAAGAACTCGATGGCAGCCTTGGCGGCCTGCTCGTCGTTGACGATGAGGTCGTGGACGCTGTTTCCCAGAGCCGTTTCAACGGCAAGCGAAACATCCGGGTCGACGTCAATCGCCTCGCCTACCGGGACGTACTTGTCGCTGAGCCTTCCATCCTTCGCTGCTTCAAGGACAGCCTTGGCACCGTGTGCCAGACCCTCGTGAGCTTCGAGCGTAGCGAGGATGCCGCGCTTGCGGCCATCGAGTGCGGCGAGCTCAGCCATCGCTGCGCGTGTCTTGGCTGCGTGATGCTCGGATGCCTCGCGCAGTTCTCGCATCTCTTCTTCGGCTTTTTCGACATCACTGCGGGCTTCGATCAGCTTGCCGTTTAGTTCTTCAAACTGCTTTTCTGCTTCTGTGACCGCTTCTTGCAGGTCCGGAAGCGCTTCTACGATGCCCTTCACCTCTTCGGCGATCTCTTTCAGGCGGTCCTGCCGCAGCGTCTGCTCGACTTCGAGGCGCTGGCGTTTGTCCTGTCGCTGGCGGCCTTCTCTCAGCTGATGCTCAGCCTGCTTGAGCTCCTTGGCGAGGCCCTTCGCCTCGTCGTCAGCTGAGGCCAGGTTGGCCTTCAGGGCTTCCAGTGCTGCTGACTCTTTATCGTAAGACTCAAGCGCCTCTTCAAGGTCTTTCTCGGAAAGCTCTAAGCGATCTGTTGCCTCGTCGGACTCTTCCGACATCCTCGACTCCCACTCGGCCAGGCTGTCAATCTTGTGCTCAGCAATCTTCTTGAGTGAGGATGCCTGTTCTAATGCCGTCTGGTCTGAGTGACGCTGCTCGCGGAGGATGTCAATCCGCTGGGAAAGCTGGGCGATCTTCTGTGACGCCTCTTCGGCCTCTCTCTCTAAATCGTCTGCTCGTTCAGATTCTAGCTTAGCCAGACTCGTCTGAGCACGGCTTCTTTCGTCCAAATCGGTGAGCTGTTGAATCGCTTTGGCAACATCTGTTGCCAGCAGCCCGAGCTCCATCTCACGAAGGCTTGAGTTGACGGACTTGTATCGCTTCGCATCCTCAGCCTGACGCTTGAGGGGATCGCGCTGTCGGTCCAATTCTTGAAGAACATCCGTGACTCGCTCAAGGTGGGAGTCCGCCGCAGCAAGTCGTCTTAGAGACTCCTGGCGGCGAGCTCTGTAGCGCTGAACACCCGCGGCCTCGTCAATCCAAGCTCTGCGCTGAAGCGGTGAGGCTGCTAGCGCCTGGTCGATTTCAGATTGGCCGACAATTGCGTAGCCTGCACGCCCTAGACCTGAGTCTGCCAGAAGGTCAGCGACATCGCGCAGCCGGCAATTGCGCTTATTGATCTGATATTGCGTGTCACCGCTGCGTTTCAGGCGGCGGGTGATCGAGACTTCAGGAGTGTCGATCGGCAGGGAGCCGTCTTCGTTGTCAAAAAGCAGCGTGACTTCTGCAAAGCCGAGCGGCTTTCTGTTGGCCGAACCGGAGAAGATGACTTCCTTGCCCGTCTGGGCTCGGAGGTGCTTCGCGCTCGTTTCGCCAAGACCCCAAAGGATCGCGTCGACGATGTTCGATTTCCCGCAGCCGTTCGGCCCGACAACCGCGATCAAGCTTCCATCAAGCTCGATTTCGGTCTTCGTTGCGAAGGTTTTAAAGCCGTATATTTTTACGCTTTTTAGCCTCATGCAGGTTCGCTCACGCCGGGCAGAGAGCCAGCAGGCTCAAATGCTATCTGATGGGACGGAGGCACCCGGTCTTGCGCCGGACCGAAATCGAAGACTTTTCCACAGACCCTGTTAAGAACTACAGGTTTTCCTTGAAGAACTCCGTCATCCACTCCCAGCACATCTCCGCAGCCTCGTGGTCATAGACCTCTGGGCGGTCCGAGTTAAAGAAGGCGTGCTGCCTGCCTTTGTAGGTCGTGAAGGAGTGCTCCTTCCCCAAATCGGTGAGGGTCTGGTCGAGGGCTGCCACGGCCTCAGGCGAGGCGTACTCATCGTGCTCCGCGAAGAATCCGAGCATCGGGCTGTTTAGCCTTGCGAAGTCCGGCTGGACGTTTGGATGAATGCCGTAAAGGTTAACACAGCCCCCAATTGAGTCATTGACACACGCCGCGAACATCGATAGCTGGCCTCCCATACAGAATCCGACAACACCGGCCTTCTCACTCGAGCACGACTCATGGTTCAGCAGTTCAGCCACGGCACCCTGAATCACCCGCTCTGCATCTTCGATATTGAGCGCCATCATCAGCGATCCAGCCTCATCCGGCTCGTCGGTCGCCTTGCCGTGATAGAAGTCAGGGGCGAGAGCTGTAAAGCCAGCCGCGGCAAACCTATCGGCTACATCTTTAATATGCCCGACCAGCCCCCACCACTCTTGGATCACGATCACCCCAGGTCCTGATCCTGATTCAGGTGTTGCCAGATACCCCTGGAACGGCTTGCCATTTCCGGAAAACTCGATCATGCTGCCCATGTCAGGCAGTTTGCCCTGACAGATTGAGCCGATGCAAGGTCAGAATAGGCGAGTGAGCGATACGACGCGGTGCTTTGTGGCAGTGAAGATTCCGAAGGAGGCGATGACGCCTCTTGTTCAGCTGCAGAAATCTATGGATGCTGATGCGCCGGAGTTCTACAGGTGGTCGAGCCTGGACGACGTGCATTTGACCCTCTACTTCCTGGGAGAGGTGGAAGAGGACGTGATTGCTCAGGCCTGCCAGCGGTTTGACCTTCTGAAATGGAAGGCCTTTTCGATCTCACTCGAAGGCCTGCTCAAGTTCCCCGACGACAACACTCCTAAGGTCTTGGCTGCCGGGGTTAAGGGCGAGGATCAGGCCCTGCGGTCGCTGCAGCTTAAGGTCCACGACATCTCTTTCATGCTCACCCAAGACATGGCCCCAAAGGTGTTTTCACCGCACGTCACGATCGGGCGGCTGCGCAAAGGAAAACCGGGCTACGCGAAGATGCTCAAGAGGGCATTTGCTCAGAATCGCCTGAAATCGGGAGCGTCGTTCACGGTTGAATCGTTTGCACTCTATAAGAGTGAGCGCGGGCCGGAAGGCGCGAAGCACACAGTCATTAAAGAGTTCAAATGCGTCGAGTAGTTCTTTTTGGGTTGGCCGGTTTGGTCTGGGGATGTGGGTCGGGGACGACATCTGCTCCCGCGCCGGTGTTGCCGGCTCAGCCGGCTTTTGTTTTTCGTGATCCGTTTGTGGAGACCGATCCAAGGCGGAAGGTCGATCCTTATATCACGGATGGGTTCACGTCGTGGCGGATCGGTGTTGATGGCGGCGTAAACAGAATCATCGACTCAGAGCGCGATGAGGAGTTGACGCCATCCGGCAGGTATCGGACTGCGAACATCCGTGTTGACGGATCTGATTTCGGCCCATCGTCTGATTCTGAATTCCTCCAAGTTGTCGACCGTGACATGCAGTCCGTCACCACGACCTGGACGCAAGCGGATGCCACCATAACGCGGCGCCTCGAAGTGCTTTTTCCAGGCTTCTATACGGACAAAATCACATTCAAAGCCAACTCGAAGATCGTCGTTGATGGCATTGGCGTCTGGGTGGATCAAGTGAATGGCCCGGAAAAGAGAGTCCAAAGGACGACGCCCGCCAAGCGTGACGGCGTCCCTTTCTTCAACACCAGTGACGAGCAGACTCTGGTAATTGATGCAGGTGAGACATTGCCCGTCTGGGTGTATCCACCGATTTTCAACCCTGAAATGCCTGAGATCAAGCCAGGGCAATCCGCAAAGCTCAGCATCATCGGAGCAGAGGAAGACAACCTCGCTGTCAATTCCTTTATCTCCCATCTCACCGCTCAGATCGTCCCCGCCTCAGAACTGAACGGCCAATCAGACCATGCGGGCCTTGGACCCTTCGGAGTCACCGATCCACGCTACCGCGGGATGGTCTTCTGGGACACAGATATCTGGATGTTCCCGGCCCTTGCGATCCTGAGCCCAGACCGCGCAAAGCGAGTCAGCGACTATCGACTCGCCCGCATTCCGGCAGCCGCAAGTGAATTCAAAAAGTGGACCGACAAAGGAGCGCCGACGGTCCGCTCCAATGAAGGAGCCAGCCTCGGCCTCCTCAACCCGATCCTCACAGACCGGGCTCCAACCAACCCGCTCAAGTATCCCTGGGAGTCGGACATCGACGGCAACGAAGCCTCGCCCACCGAGACGATCCACCAGGTCCACATCACCGCCGATGTCTCGCTCATGCTCGACACGGCTGCCGCACTTAGGCTCACCGAGCCACGCAGGGCCACAGATGTCAGACGAAGAGCCGCAGCATTCTACGCCGCACGAATGAACCTCCGCGACGACGGCAAGACCGAAATCCGAGGCGTCGTCAGCCCCGACGAGTTCTTCCAAGGCGACAACGACCTCTACACCAACATGATCGCCCAGCGTCTCATGCGCCGCACAACCCCTGACTGGCCATGGGACATGCATCTCCCGCAGGACGAGACCTCCTTCCTCACATACGACAATGATCCGGTGCGAGGCTACAAACAGGCGGCTGCGCTCCTCACGGTCTGGCCACTCCAAGACCCTCGAGCAGAAGCCCAAGCCGAGGTCATGCTCGACCGATTCAGCGACAAGACCACCCCCAACGGTCCAGCCATGAGCGGCTCCCTCCACGCTCTGATCAGAGCACGACATGGCGACCCAAACGAGGCACTCCAAGAGTGGCGAACTGCCTGGCAGCGATGCACCAACCGTTCGATGCTGCTCTTCAGTGAAAAGCCCGGCTCAGACGAGAACGTGTTCCTCACCGGCGTCGCGGGTTCCCTCAACACGGTGTTGTACGGATTCCTCGGCCTCCGATTCGATGAGCATGAGCCGGCAGAAGCTGGCTGGAAAACAGAGCTCGATGACGGCTGGTGGCTCAGCTGCTCTCCCAACCTTCCAGACGAGTGGGAAGCCATCGTCCTTGAGGACGTCGACATTCTTGGCAAGAAGTACATTTTCCGTGCGGGGCACACTGGTGTCGATGTCTCTGAGCTTTCGAAATAGGCAGGCCCCGTGCTAAGATGTTCGAACGATGGCGAGCGGCTCCGTGAACTCACCTGATGGCCAAGACGTCCTGTCTCGGCTCTCCGGCCCCGCAATCACCATTCTATGCGTCGCAATTCTCGCGACGGCCTTTATCCGCAGCGAACTCGTTGTCAAAAAGGAGCCGACTCCCGGCGTCGTTGAAGTCGCCTATTGGGAAAAGTGGGGCGGCTTTGAAGGCGACGCCATGCGGGCCGTCGTTGACGCTTTCAACGACAAGAAACTCAAGAATGACGACGGCGACCTGATCCAAGTCAAGCTGCTCCAAATCAGCGCGATCCAAGACAAGACGATGACCGCCGCATCAGCGGGAATCCCGCCAGATGTTGCCGGCCTCTTCGGCCCAAACGTCGCGCAGTACGTTGCGAATGGAGCGATTCTCCCCCTTGACGACTACATCGAAGATGCGGGCCTGGGCAGAGACCACTATGTCCCCGTCTACTGGGACATGGCCAATATTGACGGCGTCCAGTACGCCCTGCCCAGCACGCCTGCCTCCACTGCCCTCCACTACAATCTGACGCACTGGGAGGAGGCTGGCCTTGACCCCAATAAGCCACCAATTACGATCGAGGACCTCGACGCGGCGTCGATGGCGATCAGCCAATTTGAAGGTGAGAGAATGGTCCGCGCGGGTTTCCTTCCCCG
>JALGYA010000179.1 GCA_029824475.1 Fimbriimonadia bacterium
ATCCTCATCGACACGAAGAAGCTCCCGCTCCACATCGCAAGCGACATCCTCGTGGGTGAAACTTCGATGTTCGCGGATTACATCTTCCCCGACCTGACCTATCTGGAACGATGGGAGTTCCAAGGAAGCCACCCATCATTCGCCAACAAGATCGCTCCGGTTCGCCAGCCTGCAATCGCTCCTATCCCCGAGATTGTCAAAGTCTTCGGTGAAGAGCAGCCGATCTCGATTGAGTCGATGCTGCTGGCCTTCGCTGAAAAGCTAGGCTCCTCAGGATTCGGCCCAGACGGCTTCGGCCCGGGCTCTCCGCTCACAAGGCAGGAGCACCTCTATCTCAAAATGGTCGCAAACGTGGCTGCTGGAGAGAAAGAGGGGCAGATGCTCCCGAGCGCGGACCAGGAAGAGCTGGATCTGTTCGAGAAGGCTCGAAGGCACTTGCCTGCAAGCGTGTATGACATCGACGTCTGGAAGGCGGCGGTCGGCCCCGAAATGTGGCCAAAGGTTGTCTTTGTCCTGAACCGAGGTGGACGATTCGAAAACTACGAAGACGCCTACAAGGGTGAAGTCTGCACCCACAAGCATGGGAAGTTCCTTAACTTCTACTGCGAGAACACAGCGTCAGTCAAGAACTCGATGAACGGCAGGAACTTCAAAGGGATCGCCTCATTTGAGCTGCCCTTGCAGGACTCGGCTGGAAACCTCATCGTTGAGGACTCCAAGTACGACCTGAAGCTCCTGACCTACCGCGAGATCACAGCCACCAAGTCCCGAACTTCCGGGAACCACTGGCTGTCGGCAATCCTACCCGAGAACTCGCTGCTGATGAACGTCGTAGATGCTGAGAGGCTAGGGATAGCGGATGGAGACCTCGTCAAAGTGACATCTCCCTCCAACCCTGAAGGCCATTGGGATCTCTCCAACGGAAAGAAACTCCCATTGGACATCAAGGCCAAGGTGATGCAGGGCATGCGCCCAGGCAGCGTCTCATTCGCTCTCGGCTTCGGCCATTGGGCTTACGGCGCCTCAGACATTCAGATCGACGGAGAGACGGTGAAAGGTGACCCGCGAAGAGCTCGCGGATGTCACCTCAATGCCGCGCACCGCGTCGACCCAATCCTCAAGAACGTGTCTCTGACCGATCACATCGGCGCGAGCGTAGCGTTCTACGACTCTCTGGTGAAGGTTGCGAAGGTATGACCTCCAACAAGGAAACAGACGGAATCCAAAACATGAAACAGAACTTACAGAAGATGACAGCGATCGCATTAGCACTTGGTGCAGCGGGAGCCGTCCTTGCCCAAACCAAAGATGAGCCAGGAAAGATCTCTGGCACAGTATTCGGAGACGTCTACTACGTTTCTGGACACCACGACAGTGCAGTTGAGGGCATGAATGGCTTCTGGTTCCGCAGAATCTACTTAACATACGATCGATGGATCGATGATAAGACATCTCTGCGGCTGAGGCAGGAGGCATCCAGCGCTGGTGATTTCAGCTCCAAGAGCAAGATGACTCCCTTCATGAAGGATGCTTATCTCAAGTTCAAGGAAGATGGAAACACGTACACCGTCGGTCTGCACGGAACTCCAACGTGGGGCACCGTAGAAAAAGCGCTTGGCTACAGACCGATCGAAAAGACTCCGCTCGACCTGTGGAAACTAGGATCGTCCAGGGATCACGGGATTTCTGTGAAAGGAAAGCTCGACCCGTCGGGTGCCACCAAGTACAACTTCATGATCGGCAACGGCAGCAGCACAAGCACCGAGATTGACGCTGGAAAAACGTACTATCTGTCTCTGGACCACAAGGTGTCCAAGAATGTCTCAGTCATGGGATACATCGACCATTGGGACAAGCCTGGTCATAAGGACAGACGGACTGCTCAGGCCTTCCTGGCATACAAAAACGACGACTTTACAGCCGGCCTGCTCTGGGCCGACCAGAAGCGTCAACTGGATGGCGGTGGAGACTACACGATGGGCCTCTGGTCGCTGTACGCAGACGTCGCAGTGTCGGAGAAGTCGAAGCTCTTCGCTCGCGTCGACAAACTCAATGCTCCCTCTCCGGATGGACCGAAAATCTCCTACATGCAGCTCTCTGACGCTGCACGACCAACTCTCTACATGATCGGCCTAGACACGGAAGTTCGCAAGAACGTCCGGTTCGTTCCGAACATTACACTCGTGACCTATGATGGTTCGAGTGTTCCGGACAGTGTGTTCATCAAACTGACCTTCGCGGTCAAGTTCTGAGGACCATGAGTTCAGGCCAACAGGCCATGACTCTGACAAGCCCGTCGCTGCTCACTGCAGCGGCGGGTTTAACGTTTTAAGCTGATTAGAACGGCAGCCGACGGAGCCGTGATGACGAGCCGGTGGCGCAGGGCAGAATCGAGTCTTAGACCCCAAAGTACGGCTTGTTGGTCTTCCACTTCCCTCGCGTGAAGTCGGGGACCTTGACGGGCTTGCTGCCTTGGGCGATCGAGAGTTCTGAGAGCGGCCCGACTGAGCTCTTTATGACGGCGTCATAGACATCCAGCGGCGTTCGTGTCTTGTTCTGGACCGCCTCAACGAACAGCTTCAGCTCCAGATAGTCGGTTCCGCCGTGGCCGTAGGCTGAGCCATCGCCCATCTCCTTCCACCAGGGGTGCTCGTACTCCTCTTGGTAGGGGTCAAAATCCTCCCACTCGTGGTACGCCGGGGTCCTGCCCTCCAAATACACAGAGTTGCGCTGCTCGTTGTAGAGCCCGCGCGTCCCCTGGATCGTCCAGCGGTTGTCATAGGGGCGCGGAAGCTGCATGTCGTAATCGCTCACGATCGTCTTGCCGTTCTTGGTCTTGATCGTGGATGAAACGATGTCGCCCTGGGCGTATTTTCTCTTCGCACTCGGGTGGTCTGCCCCGAACTTGCGCGTGAAGTAATCGTTGATCCCAAAACTGCCGGTTGCGGTGGAGGTGATGTAGTCAAAGTAGTCGCCGTATCCGATGTCCAGCCAGCTCAGCACCGGGCCGAGCTGGTGGGTTGGATACTGGTCGCGGTTCCGCTCGATCAGGTACTTCGCGCCCCATCTATCTGCGCCGGTGGTGGCATCGAAGAACCAGTGGTCCACGCAGTCATGTGAGTGCGCGCAGTGGCAGTGAACCATCTGCCCCATGAGCCCCTGGCGGATCATGTTGAGCACAGCCAAGTTGTCGCGCCGGAAGCTCCAATTCTCCAGCATCATGCAGGGGACCTTGGTGTATTCGTAAGTGTTGACCAGCTCCCAGCAGTCGTTGATGCTCTGGCAGGCGGGCACTTCGACGCCGGCATACTTCCCTGCCCTCATGCAGTACACCGCCATCGGCGTGTGCCACTCCCAGGGTGTCGCGATGATCACCGCATCCAGGTCGTCGCGATCCATGAGATCCTGGAAGGCGTAGTCACCGTCAGAGTAGCCCTCTGGTCGCTGCCCGGTTTTGTTTTCGACGATGCCGAGCCCGCGGTCCAGGTTGCCTTTGTGGACATCACAGATCGCTGGGACAACAACACCTTTGACGTTTAGTAGAGTGTGCAGCAGCCCGGTTCCACGCCCGCCAACACCGACAACTCCGACGCACACGCTCTTCTCTTGATCTTCACCGAAGGATGAAGCGGACTTCGCCAGCAGGACTCCAGCCGCCGCTGTTCCTGCCGTCTGAACGAACTGCCTGCGCGTCAATTTACTCATGAGATTGGCCTCAGCAGGCTCAGTATTCTCCTCGCCTGTCCCCATGAATATGACCCTGCTCATAGTTCGAGACAGTCTGCAAGTGCGTCAGTCTGAAGCCTCCCTAGGGATGTATAGCGTCTCCTCAACCCCCTCCTCGTACCCCACGCAGATCACTTCTCCCACCTCAGCTGGGTCGAATCCGATGTACTGCTCAAATCGGGGCACTTTGATGCTGACCGTGTGCACCTCCTCGCCGCAGTGAAACTTGAGCAGCCGCTCTCCGGGCTGGAGATACACGATAACGCCTCCAGTGGCAGTCATTTCGATGAGGCGTGGGTGCCTGACACTGCACTCATCCGGCAGCGATATCTGAACGTATGTCCGCTCGAGCGTCACGCAGCGCCAAGTCTGTGCAATTGCGCTGAGGACGATGACTGCAATCGCGACCTTCCCCACCAGTTTCTCTGAGGCTCTGATCTTGCCTCCTTCTTTGGTGGAACTCATTTCGCCCCTCTGACTTCGATCGTAAATGGCTCGGCGAACAGCTCGTCGCTGAAGAAGTCCTTGGCACCGAGCGCCTTCAAGTACTCGTTTTGCCCTATTGGCCGCAGTCGGAACTGGACCCGGTAGAAACCCGGATCGGTGATCCTGAAGCCATCGCAAAACGACTCCTCCGTCACGAATGACCGGCCCACATTTAGCCGCTTCAGATCCTCCGAGCTGGCAGGAGCCACCCGGCAGAGGACGCCCCAGGCACTGTTCCAATAGACATCACTATCAGCGGCCTCAACGGCGACTCTTACGTTCCAGAGAAAGAGCATGCGTTGGTCTATCGTGACGGACTGCTGGGAGTTGTTTGTGATGGTCAATTGAACGCCGATGCTCTTGCCTGCCTCGACTTCGAGTGCAGCTGGCTTGGCTTCCAGATACAGACCGCTAAAGGGAGTTGGCTCTTTGATTCTAAGAGCCATCGGATGCGCGTTCTCGCGGCCCTGTGCCAGAAAGTCGCCAATGCCAAAGTAGATGACACTCGAGACCAGCAGCCCAACCGTGCTCCAGACAGCCCAAGTGTTCTTGCCCACGGCTCTTTCCTACGCTCGTCGCTCAGGCCTTGTAGCCATCGCGCTGTCGGTCGTCCTTGTCATTTGACTCACCCTTAATAGAGAGAGGCTGTCAGGACCAGGTTTATGGCGAGGCCAAGGTAGTACCAAACATTCATCCACACCGGCCATCGCTGCTTGTTGCGCTGCACCAAGATCAGCCCTCCTACTAGCACGAAGGGCATCACGCATGACTGATAGCCAAGCAAGAGGGGCGCAAAAATCGGGACCATGTGAAACAGCTGGGCGTACAGGTAAAGCACCGGTGAAATCACGAGGGCAAGTGCCCCGGGCATCGCGCCGAGCATCATCCAGTCATACTCGGTGACTCTGGTCTGCTTCACTCCCGTCCAAGCACGCCAAAGGAGGTGACCCGGCTTCCACTTCTACGGAAATTCAGCATCGCGCTCCTCCTCCATCACCTGATTCTACGATGGGCTCGACCGTCCCATCTCCGGAACGCTCAACTAACAGCACTGGTTGAACCCACCGTGACCGCGTGGCATCTCCCAAACCGAGCGCAGCTCCCAAGCTTCGCCAAGGAGTTCATCAAGCTCCAAGCCCACGCCTCGCTCTTCGCCTTCTCGATCATCGGACTGATCGCCCTCACCCAGTTCGTCCGACTTCCCTGGCTCGCCAGGTACGACTGGCTGTTTGTGCTCTGCATCCTGATCCAGGTGCTGCTGGTCAGGCTAAAGCTTGAGACCTGGAAGGATGCAGCGGTCGTCGGAATCTTCCACATCCTCGGCACGGCGCTGGAGCTGTACAAGGTCACAAACGGCAGCTGGTTTTATCCCGGCGAAGCCGTGTTTGCGATCGGCCCCGTACCGCTGTTTGCGGGCTTCATGTATGGCTCGGTAGCGTCGTATATGTGCCTCGCGTGGCGGCTGCTGGGGCTGCGTGCGTCAGATTGGCCCAAGCCCGCCAGCACGGCGATCATTGGCGTGATGATCTACGCCCAGTTCTACTTCAACGCCTGGCCGGTCTGGGTTCGGCTGGCCATGCTCGGGGTTGTGCTTTGGCAGTTTCGAAGGGCAGTGGTCCACTTCACGGGTATCGGCGAGCGGTGGCAGATGCCGATGTCTGTGGCGTTCGTGCTGATCGGGTCGATGATCTACGTCGCGGAGAATATCGCTACGTTCTTCGGGGCGTGGGCTTACCCGGAGCAGGTCGCGAGCTGGACGCCGGTCAGCCCCATGAAGCTCGTCGCTTGGATTCTGCTGATGACCGTCAGCCTGATCATTGTCGCGGAGTACAAACGTCAGCTTGGCCAGCTTCAGGGTCAGGCGCTGTACGAGCGGACGAACTCCTCTTGAAGGTCGTTCTCGACGGCCTCTGGCCCCCGAGCAGCCCTCACCGCCTTAAGCGCCTCATCCGCGGATGCGCCGTGCCGGATCAAGGCCATGCAGGCGACCGTACCGGTCCGCCCCAGCCCGCCAACGCAGTGGATCACGGTGGGGGCTTCCTGCTCCAAAAGGTCGTCAAGACGCTTAGCAAGGCGGTCTACAGCCGCTGGAGATGGAACGCCCTCATCCATGATCGGCTCGTGGATGTACTCGACTCCGGCTGCCCCGCAAGCCTCGGCAATACCCTCCACCTCCAAGGAGCGCATCTCATCCTCCGTGATGAGCCCGATTACAGCCTCTGTGCCCTCTCGTTTGAGCACTTGGAT
>JALGYA010000180.1 GCA_029824475.1 Fimbriimonadia bacterium
TGGCCGGCTCGCTCACCCAGGTTTCGCCTTCGGCGTTCAGCCCAGCCAGCAGGATGCAGCTCTTGATCTGCCCGCTTGCCACCGGGCTCTCGTAGTCGATTCCCTTCAGCTGTTTGCCATGAATCTTGAGGGGTGCGGTGTCGCCTTCGATGTCTGCGCCCATCTGCTGCAGCGGCTTCACCACGCGCCCCATGGGGCGGCGGGAGAGCGATTCATCGCCCACTAGTTCAACTTCAAGCCCCGGCTGGGAGGCAAATACGCCAGCCAGCAGCCGCATGGTTGTCCCGCTGTTGCCGCAATCGACGGGACCTGCAGGTGAAGTCAGTCGCCCGGTTGACCGGATCAAAATTTCATCAGGCGTCTCTAAAACCTGGACACCCATCGCACGGAACGCGTTGAGAGTCGCCACGCAGTCCTCGCCGGTCAGCGGATTCTTAATCTTCGACTCGCCATCGGCGAGGGAAGAGAAGATGACTGCTCGGTGCGTTAGTGACTTGTCGGATGGAGGACGGATTTCGCCCTGCAGCGGGCCGCTCTTCTTGACTATTAGGTTCATCTCTTCTCGTCCCTCACCCGGCGCGCCTCTTCAAAGAGGTATTCAATCGGCTTTGCGTCCTTGTTCTTGAGGGCTTCTTCCAGCACTTCAATCCGTTCCTTTGCAGCACCCAGAAGCTCAGCCAAAACCTCGCCATTCTCCGCAAGAATATCACCCCATAACGGGGGGTGTGCACCGCCAACGCGGGTCATCTCGCCCCAGCTCGATCCTGCCGCCTCAGGTTGGGTCAACTTGCCTGATTCTAGGATAAGCAGGGAAGCGTAGATATGGGGGAGATGGCTGAGAATCCCGACGTGGGTGTCGTGCTCAGCGATCGGCATTTCAAGAGGACGCGCGCCAAGACTCAAAGCCAAAGAACGGACCCGATCGAGCGAGCCTGGAGAGACGCCAGGCGTGGGGCAGATCAGCCACTTCGCACCGTTGAACATCTCCCCCGTAGAATTACCAGGTCCTCCGGAGTCGTGACCTGCCATCGGGTGGGCAATCACAAACCTCTCCGCTATAGATGCAGGAATCGCGGCCACAACGCCGCCCTTGGTGCTGGCGGTTTCGGTGATGACTGTATTCGGCCCAATCAGGGGCGCAAGCTCTGCGATGATCCCAGGAATCGCTGATGGCGGAGCGCAGATGATGATCATGCTGCACTCAGCGAGATCAGCCACGGAGTCAACAAGCTTATCCACGCAGCCCCGTGAAAACGCCAGGTCTGCATTGGAGGAGTCCGGCTCAAACCCGATGACGGAGCAGGCCTGCGACGCACGCAGCCCTAAGCCGATCGACGCACCGATAAGCCCAAGCCCCGCGATGCCCACCTTCGCTTCCGCCATGCGGTCTATTTTGCCAGACCTCGGAATCCCTCGAGGGCCTTCTCCTGGAGTTCACCATAGGTTGCAAAATCTCCGTTGCGAAGAGCTGCATTTGCGTCGTCCATCATCTGCAGATAGACTCTCAGTTCAGCCTTTTGTGTTGGGGTCAAATCGGTCGATTCTATCGGCGTGATGTCGCCGGTCTCAGGGGGCGTTGAATCGCCTGGACCGATGGGATCAGGAGTCGTGACAGCTGGCACCGAACCGAACAGCTTGTCCAGAGCCTGCTCATACGTATCCGCAACCACCACTTGGTTCTGCAGCCCGAGCGCGACCTTCTTAAGTTCAGGAATCGCCTGAGATCGGCTCTGCAAGAATAGAGGCTTTACGTACAGGATCGAAGACCCGACCGGGATGATCATCAAGTTGCCGGGCACAATTTCGGACTGCTGGTTATTGAGCTGGCGGTTGATGTCTGCGATCTCTTTGTTCGCATCGAATGCCGCGCCCATCTGAGCGGGCCCCATTGTCTGGCTGTTCTTCGGGAACTTGAAGAGCATCATCTTGCCGTACTCTTCCGGATCACACTGCGCCGACATCCAGCCGATCATGTTCGGCTTCTCGCGTGGGGTGAACGGAAGGATCAGCTGGAAGCTGTCCTCCTCTTCGCCCGGCAGGCGCATCTGCACGTAGTAGGGCCGGATGTCGAGGCCTGACCGAACGCGGGAAGGGATCTCCCACGCGTCTTCGTTCGTGAGGAACGTCCGTGGGTCCTTCACGTGGTATTCGGTCAAGATGTTCGCCTGGGCTTCGAATCCGTCCTCTGCGGCTCGGATGTGATCGACAAGCCCTTCTGGCATGTCAGACCGAGGCCGAATCAGATCGGGGAAGACGCTTTTGACGGCCTTGAGAATCGGATCAGTCGAGTCGAACTCGTAGGCATTCATCTCGCCGGTATAGGCGTCGACAACAATCTTCACGCTGTTTCGAATGTAATTGATGAATTCGCCGTTGAGGCTGATCTGCCTGCTGTAAGGCATGCTGCCAGTCGTCGTGTACGCGTCCATCATCCAGACGAGTTTCCCGTCGTTGACAACAATGTACGGGTCTGAATCGAGCGTCAGCATCGGATAGACAAGGCTCGCCCGCTCGACAATGTCTCGCCGGTAGACGATTCTCGAATCGGCGTTGATCGCCTTCGTCGTCATGATCGGCACGAAGTCGCCAAACACGCCGGCGTAGCAGAGTTTGTTGATGAAGCTGGTGAAGGGGACTCCTCGCCCGCCAGTCCACGCGTATTTTGCGTCATCCAGCATGTCGGGGAAGTCGAACTCCTTCTCATCGTTCGGGATGATAACGTAGCCGCGCTCCGCCTCTCCACCGTAGGGGTAGTAGCTGAAGTAGATGCGGGACTGAGTGATCGCAGGCGCGTCAGGGCCAACTTCCGGCGGGATGTTGTTGATCTGGTACTGCGGCTCTCCGTTCTGAGAACCGCTGACTGTCGACATGACCACGCCGTATCCGTGACTGTAGACAAGATGCTCGTTTTGCCAGGAGCGAGAGCTGGCATTCACGCCGCTGTACCGAAGGTCTCGCGGCGCAACCATGACCATCCGCTGCTCACCGTCAATTTCGTAGCGATCGATGTCGACGTCGTTGAAGGAGTAGAACGGCTTGAGGGTCTGGTCGTATTTCAGAACATTCCCGAGGATTCGCGGATCCCAGAGCCTCATGTTAGAAAGCGTTGACGTGGAGTTCGCGATCTCTTCGTTGGTGGGTCGAAGACTGACGTCAAAGCTCTGCTCTTCGATCTGGTCAAGCCCGTAAGCATAGCGAGTCATCGCGATGGCACGTTCCACGAAGGGAGTTTCAAGCTGAATCTTGTTGCCCTTGACTACGGCTGTCTGGACGACAGGGGGGACGACGCCCAGTGTCAGCACAGCAAGAATGCCGAATCCAGGAAGAACGCGACGAGATATCAGCCCCTCAGGTCCCCATTTCGAGTTGATCGCGAGAGCGACTCCGAAGAACGCTGTGAGCATCGACACGACCGTGAGCAGCTTCAGGCTGATCATCTGCACGTAGCCGGGGCCGGTGAAAAGGGCGCCCGGTGTCGTCATGATTCCGTAGCGATTGACGTAGATCGACCACGCGAGGCCGACGAGTGTGAGCCCGCCAAGGATGCCAAGATGACCCTTCATCCCCTTCTGAATGACTTCGGCTTTGGCTACTCTTGCTAGCGCCCTCGTGCCGTAATACGCAGCTAAGCACAGGGCCAATGTGGCGGCGAGGATGAGAAACACTCTTCCAGCCACCAGCTGGAGCCAAGGAAGCTTGAAAACAAAGAACCCGAGGTCTTGGTTGAACACAGGGTCCGATTGACCGAATTCGACCGCATTGGTGAAGAACCACCAATCCTGGAAATGGGTCGAAAACGCCGAGGCCACGCTCAGCGACAGCACAAGGCTGACAATGAAGCTGACGGACTTGCCGCCGTTCTGGAAGACCTCCAGGACCGAGACGGCAGTCTGCTCCTGCTCATTGCCTGGTCGGAACGCAAAGGTGATGTCCGACTGAATGGCATAGAGGATGTTCCAGCCCATGAAGAGCAGCGAAACCGCAAAAGCTCCACCCCAGAGCAGGGCTCGCGTCTGGACCGTCTTTGTGAAGATTTCCGGATGCTGCGCGTCATGCGTGAACCAGAGGAAGTCTGTGTAGAACTGCGCAATCGGTGCAAATGCAATCAGCAGAAGCACAATTGCGCCTGCAATCCAGCCCCAAATCGGGATGTCCTTGAGATTCGTTTTTCGTGCCATCGCTAGTCAATACAGTTTACGCAGGTTTGCAAGAGGGGTGGCAGGCACCACTTGTGAGGGCCTACCGGTTGAATCTGAAGGCTGTGCTGTGTCATTATCTCCGGAGGCGGCACTCATGTGACTGCCGATTCTTGAGGGCTCTGATGCAGAGATATACAAAAAGCATTCTTGCTGTTGCCGCCGCGGCTGGTCTTATGGCCGTTCCCGCGCTGGCTTCCGCAGATGGAACACTCGCAATGCCAAACCTGAGCATTGCCGACAAGGGCGATATTTCGCTCGACTTTGACGCACGCATTTTCGATGGTCGAGAGGAGAACGAGTACTACTCGGGCACTCTCAACTATGGTCTCGGCGGCGGCTACGACTTGCTGGTTCGATTCACAACAGCCGAAGAAGTTTCCTTCTTTGCTGGAAACCAGGAGTTCTTCACAGGCGGCGACGACGTGGAGGTTCAGATTCGACGAGCCTGCGCTCTCTTCCCCGGTGCAGTCCTCGCTGTTGGTGCTTCCTTCCCGGATACGCCCCACCAGGACGACGATGAGACTTTCATCACAGCCAGCCTGACTTACAGCCAGAACATTGGCGAAGGCGCTGACTTCATTTATGGAGTTCGCACAGTCATCAACGAAGGCAATGAGCTCGCTGGTTTCTCCGCTGGACTCAACGCTGATATCAGCGGCAATCTGAGCCTGGCGACCGACGTGACCGCTATCATTGATGGCACCAACGTTCACTCCATGTGGGGCGGCAACCATGAAGCTCGGATGCTTTACAGCGCTGTTCTTCAGCTCGACGTTAACGACAGCCTCTCACTCCAGGCTGGCATCACCAACATGCTTGGCGCAACAACCGGCATGAGCCTCTCCGCTGGAGCAGCTCGCACAAATGCCGTCGTGTTCGGAGGCACCCTGAGGTTCTAAGATGAAGAAAATCGTAATGCTTCTGCTGGCCGCAACAATCACAATCGGAATTGTTGCCTCGACAGGCTGCGGGGGCTACAACGACCCGTACGCCCACACCTCCGACGACGACTGATCCAATCAGTTTTAGTTGACTAGAAGCCCCCGCCGCATTGGCAGCGGGGGCTTTTTTGCGTCCGGATATTGTGCTGAATTGCCGCCTAAGGCATGTATTGCTGATTGAGTGGAAGCAGAAATTGAGGAAAAGTCTGCACCTTTTCGGGTGCTTTGCCATGTCATAACGGATGGAAGGCAGCGAAAGACAGCTGTCCCACTTTTGAGGGCTCTAATGCAGAGATACACAAAAAGCATTCTAGCTGCTGGCGTCGCGGCCGGCCTTTTGGCTGTCCCCGCGATGGCTGCAGCAGATGGAACTTTGGGGATGCCAAATCTGAGCATCGCCGATAAGGGCGAAATGTCGCTCGACTTTGACGCTCGCATTTTCGATGGCTCGGAAGAGAACGAGTACTTCTCAGGCTCCTTCAATTACGGCCTCGGAAACGGCTACGACCTGCTGATTCGGTTCACGACCGCTGAGGACTTTTCAGTCTTCGACGGCGGAGACCAGATTCTCTCCAGCGGTGGGGACGACATTGAGTTGATGCTGAGAGGCAGCATCTCGCTGTTCCCAGATGCGATTCTTGCTCTTGGCGTATCTCAGCCGGATACTCCTCACCAAGACGAAAATATCACGTTCATGACGGCAAGCCTCACCTACAGCCAAAACATTGGCGAAGGTGCTGACTTCATCTACGGAATCCGAACGGTGACCCGTGGTGAAAAGTCGTTGACCGGATTAGGTGCTGGCATCTCAGCTGACATCGGAAGCAAGGCTCGCCTCGCTGTAGATATCACAGCGCCGCTTGATGGCCATAACACATCCTCCAAGTGGGACGACGAGCATCACATCAACCTGATGCTCTACAGCGCCATGCTTGAGTTCAACGTGAACGACGACCTAAGCCTTCGTGCAGGCATCACGAACATGATGGGCGGAACTACAGGAATGAGCCTGTCACCTTCGCTGCTCAACACGAACGGCGTTATATTTGGAGGAACTCTGAGGTTCTGACTATGAAGAAAATCATCATGATCATGCTTGCTGCGACAATCGCCTTTGGCGTTGTAGCTTCTGCTGGCTGCTTCGGAGGGCAAGATCCCTTCGTTGCTGGTCACGAAGACGAATAGTCGTCTCTAACTTCTCCAACAAGAAAGCCCCCGGCCATTTCGGCCAGGGGCTTTTCTGTGTCTGGGCGGCTAACGCAGTC
>JALGYA010000181.1 GCA_029824475.1 Fimbriimonadia bacterium
GCCAGAATTGGTTGATTTGATACCGTTCGAATAGACATCCCCCGGCTCCATCTTGAACTTGAATTCCTGGGGATCGACCGCACACTCCGTCAAAGCGATTGCCATGGAAAGAATCATTTTGCTTCTCCAAACTCGTTCATTACTTTACCACTCACGATCCACACGCCCCCAGAAGGCTGGCTCACGCTCACTCAGTTGCCATGAATATGATCACATATACGATTGCCACCAGCACACCTATCCCTAGAAAGACAAGCAAAGCGACCCAACCCCGCTTAGAAATCGCATTTGTGCTTTCCACTTGGTCAGACCTCTCAAGCGTCATCGCGAATTTCCGATTTGCTCGTCTGCCGGTTAGCACCACAGCATGTCGTTATTGTCGAGCAGCACATATACGAATTGTCCACCAGCCATCATCATTCTCGTCTGCTGAACGCCAACAATACTAGTAAACTCAAACTCCTGCCTGGCACCATCAACCACACCGATTATTCGGGTGTCCTCGACATAGGCATTCCGCACTTTGAGCACCCTGCCACGATGCGTCCTCATGATTTCACTCATATGCTTGCCACCCGATCAGACGCAGTTCTCACCATGAGCGAAGAATTCAATGTAGACGCTCGCGCCACACCAACCACCTCCGATTGCTCATTACATTCTACTTCGTGTCTGCCAAGGCACTTCATTGGATCGACAGAACGGAGACTCGCCCTCGTCACAGCGATATGCCACCTAAGCCCGTATCCCGATAGACCCCAGCTCCCCCCGCTATAATCGAACCCAAATGGCGGATATCACAGTCGCTGCGTTCTACAAGTTCACGCATCTCCCGGATTACCAGGAGATGCGGCAGCCGATCTATGACTTCTGCTTCGAGCACGGGATGTACGGGACCATCCTATTGGCTGAAGAAGGAATCAACTCAACGATCTCCGGACCGGAAGAAGCCATCCAAGGCCTCCTTGATCACCTCAAAAAGGACCCGCGCCTAGCTGACATCAAAGCAAAGTTCGCCAAGCACCACAAAAGCCCGTTCCGTCGCCTCAGAGTCAGGCTCAAGAAGGAGATCGTCACCATCGGGGTCCCCGGCACCGACCCCCTCGAACTGAGCGGCCACAGAGTCGAGCCCAAAGACTGGAACAACCTCATCGCCCAAGAGGATGTCATCCTCATCGACACCCGCAACGACTACGAGTTCGAGACCGGAACCTTCGAGGGCGCCGTCGATCCGAAGATCGACTCATTCGGCGACTTCCCCGGCTGGGTGGAAGAGAATCTAGACCCGAAGAAGCACAAGAAGGTTGCCATGTTCTGCACCGGCGGCATCCGCTGCGAAAAGGCGAGCGCATACATGCTCAAGCAGGGCTATGAGGATGTCTACCAGCTCGAAGGCGGCATCCTGAGATACATCGAAGAGACGAAGAAGGAGGAGAGCTCCTGGAAGGGCGACTGCTTCGTGTTCGACTACCGCGTCTGCGTCAACCACGACCTCGCGGCCACCGGCCACACGATGTGCGAAGAGTGCCAGTGGGCGATCCCGAAGGATCAAGAGGCATGCCCCCATTGCGGGGCCATGCCTCGTAAACGCGAAGCCTAGAAGCTGACCGGAAGAACAGCCTTCAGGATCACTGAGTTCTGGAACGTGTTGGCGTTCGGGTCACCCGCGATCAGGAAGTACTCCGCGCCCAAGTTGCCCCTCATGCTGTAGGAAGCGAACCAGTTCCACTCGTCATCTGTGCCGACCACCCGCCCACCGATCGAACGGTACTTGTCCATCTCCCAGTTGAACGTGAACACTGTCTGGTCGTTCTCTGCGAAGTGATCCACCATCTGGTGACGGGCAGCCAGCTGAAGCCTCTTCACCGGTCTGTATCTGCCGCCCACGGTCGTGCTGGTGTACTCCTCGCCGGCCACGTTGCCCATCGTTCTGCCAACAGTTACGCCGCGGTAAGGATCATTGCGTGGGAACTGCATGTTTACGCTGTAGAAAGTGTTGCGCATCGTGAACAGGTGATCGTGCATCGCCTGCAGCTCGATCCCCAGCCCGCTCTTGAGTGCCACGGTTCCCATCGCTGAATAGAGCTCGCGATAGTGCCCGCCTCCAAATTGGTCCGCCTGGACTGTCGTGAGCCCGTAACCGGACTGGATGAGAGGACCATCTGTGTAGGTCTGGTGATACCGGAGGACGCCGATGCCGCCCTTGAACCCGGTCTGAGGCGCATATCCAATCCGCGGATTGAAGTCGTCACTAACGTTTTCCATGATGAGGATTCCAGTCAGCCCTCGAGCGCTGTACTGGGTCCCATAAGAGAGGGTCGTCCCGATGCCGGTCACATCGTCATCGCTCTGCTGGAATGCACCGAAAAGGAGGTAGTCGCCGGACCGCTTGAAGTAGTCGACGCCCGTGGAGATGTTGCTTTCTCCAGTCCTGTCTAACGCTGCGAATGACGTCCTGATCGACGATGTCGGATCGATGTTGTAGTTATAGGAGCCGACAGCCGTGTTGTCGCCGTCCTGACTCAGGGTTGTGAGGACACCGATCTGGCTCTGACTATTGAGTGACCCGTAAACGTTAAAGCCTGTGTCAAACGAGCCGATTCTTTGAGGCGCAAACAGGGAGCGGTTGTTCACCTGGCCTGTATTGATGAACTCGGAGCCTTCCAGAAAGAAGGGGCGTGACTCATCTGGCAGGCGCTCAAAGTTGCTGAAATCGAGGTCAAGGACGTCGTTTTCGATGTTTCTGAAGTCCGGATTGATGGTGCCGACCAGCGTGAGGTTGTCACCCAACGACGTCTTCAGGTCAACGCCGGCATTCACAATCTCGTTGCCATCCTCATCTACGCCTCCGTAGACGTAAGGCAGCACGTGAACCTTGTTCGACTTCACCACCTTCGGAACGTCGACATCCGAGAGCGTGTGCATCTTGGTCAAGTCACCTTGAGTGGAGTGGAAGCTGAGGCCCTGCTGGTTGTAGCTGGCATACCAGTCGATCAGGAATTTGAGATCTCGTGTGCCCTCGCTCGGCAGCGACATCAGACTCCAGGCGATCTTGGCTTCGCCTTCCCAACCGGTCTCAGTGATCTGACCTGCCGCGTCGAACTTGCCCAGCCACTCCTGCTTGGATGCTCTTCCGCCTGCAAGTTCTAATTGAGTAGCTCCACTTGCATTAAACGTGAAGCTGTTGAACTCTGCCGCCGTTCCGTGGACGTCGAGCAGCAGCGTAACTGCGTCGTTTCCTCGCAGGCTGACATTCTGGCGAAACTCGTCCGCATTGATCTTCTTGGGATTCACCAGCAGAATTCGGGCCCCGATGTAGATGTACTCGTCGTCGTAGCCGATCCAATACTGCCCTTTGTCACCTGTCAGCTTGGTCGTGTTGATGCTGACGAGCGATCTTGATGAGGTAATCGCTCCAGACCACTCGGCCGCTTCGATTGTCCCATCAATGGTGGGAGCCGAAGTGACCTTCCGAGCGGTGATCGTGTCCGGGTTGGGAGAGACAGGAAAGTCCTGAGCCGCGACCGCAGCCCCTCCAGACAGCAGCAGACAGACTACACCAAGTTTTGAATGCACTCGGCCTGTACGCACCCTGTGATTCACGAGTTCCAAAGCCGCGTCCATCGGCCTATCCAAAGCGTTCAGGGTTAGAATAGGGTCAGATGATAGTCCTCGCTCTTGCAGCCGCTATCCAGCCAACGGTGATCTTCTCGGACGGGTTTGAAAACGGCATCCTCAATTCATGGGGTGACCGGAAAGGGACGATGGAGATCGTCACAGACGATCCGTACCAGGGTGAGCACTGCATCAAGTTCACTGGCGAAATTGGCACTGGTGAAGGCTCCAAACTTGTGCAATGGTTCATGCCTGGCTACGACGAGATCGCGATCAAGTGGGCAGTCAAGTTTGCTGATGACTTCGACCAAGGCCGCTTCATGCACCTGTGCGCCGTGGGCGGGAACAGGACAGACAACAAGTGGTCTTCGTTTGGCAAAGCTGGCTTGAAGCCAAACGGCACGGACTTCTTCATCACAAACCTCGAGCCATGGCTGGGGAAGAACAGTCCTCCGGGCAGGCTGATGACCTACTCTTACTGGCCAGACATGAAGAAGTCGGGCGACGGCAAGTACTGGGGAAACATGACTCTCTCCAATCCACCCATTCAGGTGCCGCGCGACAAGTGGGTCGTCATGTCGCTCTGGATCAAACTAAACACGCCCGGAAAACACGACGGCGAGCAGGCGTTCTGGATGGACGGGAAGTTGGGAGGACACGATAAGGGTATTCGCTATCGTGACTCGAACATTCTAAAGCTCAACTCCCTCTTTCTCGATCTCTATCTACACGACTCGAAGCAGATCAATGTGTGCTGGTTCGATGATGTCGTTGTCTCAAGAGAGCCCTTCGCCTGGATGAAGGATATCGCCCAATCGAAGACGCAAAAAAAGACCGACGACTAAAAGCCGTCGGTCTTTTTGTTTAGATTGAAAGAGGGGCTACCAGCCGCCGTCTCGTCGTCCGCCGCCGCCGCCGCCACGGTGTCCACCACCGCCGCCGCCGCCGCCGCCTCGAGGAGCTCGCTCCTGGGCTTCGTTGACCTTGAGGGGTCGGCCGTCGAGATCAGCACCGTCAAGTGCTTCCTTCGCGGCGTTAGCCTCGTCATCGTTGTTCATCGTGACAAAAGCAAAGCCGCGCGGGCGGCCGCTCATGCGATCCAAGGGCATGAACACTTCGTCGACGTTGCCATGCGCACCGAAATGTGCTGCGATGGAGTCTTCGGTTGTGTTGAAATTCAAATTTCCGACGTACAGTTTCATTTTCTGCCTCAAAAGGCTGTTCTCTCTCGACAAGCCTAGAGACAATCGTCAACCAAAAGCCGTATCGGGAATCCGAGAAGCGGCGAAATTGTACCACTCACGAGAAAAAAGGTCCGGAAAGTGGGCCAGAAATGGAAAAATTCGCTGAATCTTGACCTTTTAAGGCAGATTCGTCAGGTCTACATCGGTTAGAAGCAGACCTGAGAATGCTGCAATTAGCGGCTAGCCCGCCTCAATATCACCGATTCCGCTGACCGATTTGCTCTTGACGTTCGGATCACCAAAGTAAGTGACATCACCGACGCCAGAGACAGAAATGGAGATGTTCTCCGATGCGTAAACATCTGCATCTCCTGCACCGCTCACGCTCAGCTCAAGGTTTTTCGCTTTCAAGTCTTCAGCGTCAAGGTCGCCGGCACCACTGCAGGTGATTGAGACTGTATCGGCCCTGCCTTCAAGCCGAATGTCGCCCGCTCCGCTCAATGTGAAATCAAACTCAGGTGAATCGATGCCCTGCACGTCGATGTCTCCGGCACCGCTGATATCCACTGCCTTGAGCTCCGGCACGGTGACGGTAATGGTGAGATCGCCGCGACTGCCAAAGATGCCCTTTGAGTTTTCCTTGATGACAAGGACTCCATCGACAACTTCAGCCGTGACGTTCTCCACGCGCTTTTCAGAGCCTGTGATCTCAACTGATTCCTTCTCCCCTACGGTTACATCAAGTTGGCCAGCCCCCCGAAAATCGATGGCGTCGAAGCCGGAAACGCTGACGGACTGAGCCTTGGCTGGCCCTGAATCAATGATGCAGCCTGTGCCGAGAAAAGCGGCGGCCGCGCCGAGAGTAGAAAGTGCTGTGAGGTTCTTCATGATCATCCTCTGATATAGGGAGAACGAACCGCATTCAGCGCGAGTTGCACGATTGGGACTCTGGAGCCGCACATGGCCTAAAATAGAGGACATGAAGCGCGGACTGATGCTGAGCGGCCTCGTGACAGCCATGCTCGCCACTGCTTGCCAGCAGACTGAGACCCAAGTCGATATTCTCGTCGAACCTGAGCAAGAGCCGACGCCTTTCTCCGCCTACTTGATCGTCCCAGAAAACGGCTTCTACGGTCCGCTCAGAGTGAAAGTCGGATTCGATGACCGTGAAATCCACACACAGGTGTTTCGGTTCTGGATGTCCGGCGACGACACCGCTGTCTACTTCGCGGTGCCGCACAATCTATCGGGATATGAAGCTGAAGGAATGGGCGTTTGGAGGTGGAACGCCGAAATGGCTGAGCCGGAGCTCGTGTTCAACGATGACTTCGTCATTGAAAACGTCGCCCAAGTCACTTCGCCGTCTGGCCGTGAGGCTCTGGTCGTCATGATGACCGATGGAGGGCTGGGGGCACCGCACGTCGCAATAGCAGATCCTGATCGCGGCAGAGTATTCCGAAGCCAGATGAGCACGTTCCTCACCACAGGAACCGGCGAAGTCGAGATCAGCAAGTACGAAGAGCCTGACATCAGAGCTGGATAATCTTCTTAATCTTGAGGCTAGTCGAGACGTGATCCATCCATGGGGTGCAGAATAAGGGCATGAGCAAGCCGATGAAGCTGACCAGACGTGAAGTTCTCAAAGGAACAGCTGTGGGCGCAGCAGGATTGGTCCTGCCCGTCTCCGGATTAGCCAGGGCCAAGAAAACCACGTTCGGCATCATCGCCGACATCCACCAGGACGTCATGCACGATGGCGAAATGCGGCTGCAGGCATTCATCGACGACATGAAAGACCGGGACGTCGACTTCATCATCCAATTGGGCGACTTCTGTATTCCCAAAGCCGGCAACCAGAAATTCATGGACATCTGGAACTCGTTTGAAGGGCCGAAGTATCACGTGCTGGGAAACCACGATACTGATGGCGGCTACAGCCAGGAGCAGACCCAGAAGTTCTGGGATATGCCTGAGCAGACCTACTCATTCGACCAAGGCGGGCTCCACTTCGTGGTGCTCGATGGCAACGACATCTTCGAAGGCAAAGCACCGGGCTATCCGCGATATGTTGGTCCGGAGCAGCAGGCTTGGCTTCGCAAGGATCTCGCCAAGACAGACCTGCCCACCGTCATCTTCTGTCACCAGTCGCTTCAGGAAGAGGATGGCGGCCTAGAGAACACGCTGGAGATTCAGGCGATCATCAACGACGCGAACAAGAAGGCAGGCTTCACCAAAGTCTTCGCTTCCCTCTCAGGCCATCACCATCTCGATCACAACGTCGAGATTCGAGGCGTCCGCTACATCCAGGTCAACTCAGCGGCGTATCAGTGGATCGGCGGCGACTACCAGGCTGTTCGTTACTCTGAGGAGATTGAGAAGGCCTATCCCTACCTCAGCTACACAGTGCCCTACAAAGATCCGATCTGGTGCGTCGCGACAATCGACCCTGAGGGCGTGTTCCACATTGAGGGCATGACGACAAGCTGGGTCAAGCCCGATCCGTGGGAGCTGGGCGTTGAAGAGAAGGGCTACTTGTCCAAAGAGACCTGCCTTCCACGCATCAGAAGCCGCAGCCTCCATTTCGACCGAAGCTAGTTTTCGCAGCGCACAATAGAGGGCAATGCACACCTTAGGTGTCCTCCTCGTGGCCTGCTCGGCTGCCGTCTCCTTAGGCTGCGGCCAGGAAGAGGCGCAGGATCCGGACAAAAAATACAACCGTCTCATCAACGAGACGAGCCCGTATCTACTCGGCCACGCGGAAAACCCGGTGGATTGGTATCCCTGGGGGCCCGAGGCGCTGGAGAAGGCAGTTAAAGAAGACAAGCTGCTGTTCGTAAGCGTCGGCTATTCCACCTGCCACTGGTGCCATGTCATGGAGCGTGAGTCCTTCACGGACCAGGAGATCGCGGACCTGCTTGCGGCAGACTTCGTGGCCATCAAGATCGACCGCGAGGAGATGCCGGACATCGACCACATCTTCATGACTTACGCCCAGGCCTCGAATCAGCGGGGCGGCTGGCCGAACAACGTGATCCTCACACCGGACCAGAAGCCGCTCACGGCCTTCACGTATGTCCCTAGAGACCAGTTCGCTGAGTTTCTGCCTGAGATCGGCAAGGTGTGGAAGGAGCAGCGCGAAGTGATCCTAGCCGATGCCGATCGCATCGCGGACGCCATGAAGGAGATCCTGGCCCGGGCGGAGCCAGGTGAGGTCTCCAACGAGGCTCCCGAACTGGCTGCAGCAGGATTGATGGAGCGATTTGACGAGGAGAATGGCGGCTTCGGCACCCGCCCGAAGTTCCCAACACCCCAAAACCTGCTGCTCCTGCTCAGGGCAGGAGAGAGAACCGGGAATCAGGAGTGGATCGATGCCGCCTCGGTCACGCTGACCCAAATGCGCCTCGGCGGCATCTACGATCAGGTCGGGTGGGGGTTCCATCGATACTCGACAGACGCCATCTGGCGCATCCCCCACTTCGAGAAGATGCTCTATGACCAGGCGATGCTGATCATGGCGTACGTCGAGGCCTGGCAGGTGACGGGTGAGCCGCTCTTCCGCCAGACGGCCGAGGAGATCATCGCGTACGTGGAGCGGGATCTGAGCGATCCTGCAGGCGGGTTCTGGAGCGCTCAAGACGCCGACAGCGAGGAGGAGGAAGGCAAGTTCTATGTCTGGTCCGATGAAGAGCGCCAGGCAATCCTGTCGGTGGATGAGGACAAGTTAGTTAGGAAATCCTATCGTTTTCAGGAGGACGGCAACTTTGTTGATGAGCGTTCTGGCGAGAAGACAGGACTCCATATCTTTGAGAGAGCACGTGACCTGGAGGGCCAAGAATCTGCACTAGACAAGATCCGTGAGAAGCTGTTTGATGAACGAGAAAAGCGCATTCACCCGCTCACCGACGACAAAGTTCTGACAGACTGGAACGGCCTCATGATCGCCGCCTTCGCCAAGGCCGGCGCGGCCTTCAATGAACCTAAGCACACGGCGAGAGCTGCAAAGGCAGCCAGCTTTATCATGTCGACGATGCACAAGGACGGTGCCCTCATCCACTCCTACAGAGACGGCAGTTCGAAAGGCGCAGGCAGAATCGATGACTACGCATTCATGCTCTGGGGCTTGGTCGAACTGCATCAGGCGGACCTCGATCCCCAGTGGCTGGCCGCTGCGAAGACAATCTCCGACGAGATGGTCGCGGGATTCTGGGACACAGAGTCGGGCGGCTTTTATATGTCGAGGGCCGATGCAGATATCCCGCTAGCCCGACCAAAAGAGGCCTCCGGAGGCGCGGTGCCTTCCGGCAACGCGGCAGCTGCCTTCAATCTCCTTCGCCTGGGCCGCCTGCTGGCCGATCCGGCAAGAGAAAAAATGGCCACAGAACTCCTCGACGCTTTCGGCGCAGACATCGAGCGAGTCCCGGACGGTTTCATCGATATGATGCTCGCCAAGGACTTTGAAGCCGGCAGCTCCAGCGAGATCACCATC
>JALGYA010000182.1 GCA_029824475.1 Fimbriimonadia bacterium
AGGCGTTCAGAGGCGGCATCGTCTGCCCGCAGCGGGCGCATCACCAGATGGAGAACCCGCCAGACGTCGAGGAGACGGTTCTGCTGATCATGCCGGCTTGGGAGCCAGGCGGCTTGGCTGGCATAAAAACCGTAACCGTCTCCCCGGAAAACGCCAAGCAGGGTGGCCCTTCAATCCTCGGCGTCTACTCGCTGATCGACACGAGAACGGGCCAGCCATTGGCGATGATGGATGGCCCAATGATCACCGCGCGGAGAACAGCTGCCGCTTCAGCACTTGCATCCTCATACCTGTCGAAAAAGACAGCGAGTTCGATGCTGATGATTGGCACAGGAGTGCTGGCTGAGCATCTGATCGAAGCGCACAGATCCGTGCGCCAGCTTGACAAAGTCTACATCTGGGGACGAAGTTTTGAGAAGGCGAAAGTGCTCGCTGATAAAGTAGGCGCAAAGGCCATCGAAGACCGCAGGGAAGTCATGTCTGAGGCAGACATCATCACCGCCGCAACCATGACCACCGATCCTCTGGTCCACGGAGAACTCCTCCGGCCCGGCCAGCACATCGACCTGATCGGCGCCTATCGCCCAGATCGAAGGGAAGCCGATGACGAAGTGATCCGCTGGGCAACCGTCTTCGTCGACACCTTCGAGACCGCGCTCCACGAAACCGGCGACATCGTCCAGCCCATGGCATCAGGCCTGCTAAAAAGAGAAGACATGCCAGCCGAAATGGCTGATCTATGCAGAGGCGATCACCCAGGCCGCACCTGCAACGATCAAATCACCCTTTTCAAGAGCTGCGGCGCGGCCCTTGAGGACCTCGCCGCAGCCAAGATGGTCTGGAACGCTAGTGCTGGGCGAACTTAGCCTCGACCACGTCCCACATCTTGTACTTGTCCAGGTGGCCGTCGCAGAAGAACACCAGCCCATCGATATTGCAGTCTGCGACCATGTCGATCAGCCTCTCTACCTTTGACGCTGGATAGAAGCCCTCTGGCGGATTCTTGAGCAGGGAGGCCAGCCCAGTTTTGATGCTCTCCGGCGCAGCCTTCGGAGAATCAACCTCACCCTTATTAAAGTGCGATTGATACCAGCGAACATCTTTCATCGAAGACTCATACGAAGGAGCAGTGGAGTCGATCCATCGCTCGATCTCATCTGCCAATGCTGGCTCATGAGTGCGAACAGCGGCGATGACCATCGGCCAGAACGCCGCACCTGCTCCCGGGTCGCCATCCTTAGCCGCACGCGCTAACGCGGCAAGCGGCCCTTCCTCTTCATAGAAAAGGAAGTTGATCGCCATTCCTGAGAGCAGCTCTTCATAGTCTGAGGCCCAGTCATCACGCTGCCGGATGATGATTTCCTCCAGCGCTTTCAGATAGATCTCGTAGTCGCCAGGGAAGTGATCCCGGTAGTTCATCGGCATGCACGAGTCCACGTGGTCCGAGAATCGCGTCCAGTCCTGGCCAATAAACCGGCCTGCATGGATCGGGTTCTTGAACACAGCCTGTGAAATCTTCATGCCAGGCCGCGCTGCCCGGACTGCCTCTGCAGAGTCCTTCGCAAACTGCGTCACCCAGTGCTTCCGGAACTCATAGAAGAAGTAGTCCATGTCCTCGCGCCCGCCTTCAAAGAAGCAGCCCTCCAGCAGGAAGTGAGCTTTCATGTGCCTGGGCAGGCGATCCCAGTTATCCGGCAAGGCCGTAGGGGTCGGCTCCCAATGAGCCTCTAGATACTCGCGGTCATACGTATCGTGATGGAAGCGCTCCTTCGGCCACTTCTCCCAGTAGAGGTTCGCCCACTTGGGGATCTCCTCAAGACACGAGTCGCAGAAGCAGTACTGGTCCGGTGCAAGGTCGCCGGGGTAGCGGATGTAGTCGTGGTGGACTGCATCGAAGGCGTATCGCTGGGCGAAGTCTTCGTAGAGAGGCACCAGCCGCTGGTCGGTGTAGCCTGGGCGCTGGGCGGGGCACATCCACTCGGCGGTGAACTGCTGGCCCCGGAGTTGTTCCTCACCTGTCGTGCGGCCCATGGCGTCGCGCTGTGCCCACTCCGGATGTTCCTCAAAAGCGACACGCTCGTAATAGTCGATGAACCAAGCGTGCATTTCCATGCCGTGGATTTCTTTGGCATTCACGAGGGCTGCGGCGGGGTCAAAGCCGTTCAGATTGTCTCGTGCAAGCTCGGGGAAGCGTTCGCTCTGCCAAGCGATCTTGCCGTCGCCGTGCTTCACTTCCGGAAGCATCAAGTTGAACCCAGCTTTCTTCAGCCGTCCGGTGTGGTTGTTGACCGCGTCCTGAGTGAGCCCACCAGGGCTGCACCAGATCCCGCGCTTCTTGAGGCCTGACATGCGTGTATTATGAGTGCGCCTCACCTGCGAGTGTGGTGGTCAAGCCATGTTTTTTCGCGCTCTAAAGTGGATCACCTCAGGGGTGAATCTGTGACGCGGCGCGCGAAGCAGATTCGAATCTTGATCCTCTTGATGGTCGGCTACACCGGCTACTACCTTTGTCGATCAAGCCTCTCAGTGGCAGCTCCTTTGATCCAGGCTGACCTCGCTGCTGGACACGGCGGAGGGGCCGCCGCGATGGATTGGGCGAAGCAGCAGATCGGCTGGATCGCCTCGCTCGGAACGCTCGTATACGCCATCGGAAAGCTCTTTAGCGGGGCTCTTGCAGACCTGTTCGGCGGGCGGCGAGTCTATCTCACCAGCATGGCTGGGGCAGTTGTATTCACGTTCGCCTTCGCCTTGGGCGGACCGGTGATGTTCCTGGCGTCTGTCTGGATGGCGAATCAGCTGCTGCAGTCAGGCGGCTGGCCCTCGATTATCAAGATATCCAGCGGCTGGTTTTCTCAGTCTCGGTTTGCTTCGGCCGTGGCAATTCTCAGCCTGAGCTGGCTGGCTGGTGATGCGCTGGTCCGATGGCTGCTGGGGCTCTACATCGCGGCTGCGAGCCCAACTTGGCAGAGTGTCTTTGTTCTCGCGGCTGCAGGCCTGGGGCTGATCTTCCTGATGAGCCTCTGGCTGGTGAGGGATGCACCGCGGGATGAAGAGGATCACGAGCTTGGCTCACATGACCACAAGCAGCAGATCAAAGGCGTTGCAAAAGGCCTCCTCAAGAACCCGGTGTTTTGGATGGTCTGTGGCCTGGCGTTTGTCTTCACGATGGGAAGGGAAGCTCTGCTCACATGGACCCCTCTGATGCTGGTTGAGCGCCACGGGCTGGCGGATGGTAAAGCGGGGCAGTTTAGTGCGCTTTTCCCGTTGGCTGGGGCCGTCGCAGTCTTGGCTTTGGGCTTCACCGCCGTCCGTATTGGGCGGACAGGTCGCGCTGCCGTCATGACCATCGGCCTGGCAGCAAGCGGAGCCCTATTCTTTGTCCTCGCTCGGCCCACAGTCACAGCCGACACCGCCCTCTTGCTGATCCCCTTGATTGGAGCCGTCCTGATCGGTCCGTTCTCATATTTAACCGGTGTCGCAGCACAGGATTTCGGCGGCAAGTCAGGAGGCGCCACAGCCGCTGGTCTCCTCGAGGGAATCGGCTACTTTGGGGGTGTGGCTGCAGGCCAAGGAATGGCTGTGCTGAGCGTCCGATTCGGATGGTCGACAGCGTTCCAAGTTGTCGGTGTCGCAGCCTTCGCTGCGGCAGCGATGGGCGCAGCCTATTGGGGTGTGGAATTCAGGGCCAAACAAGCTGACAGCAAGGTGCCATAATCCGGGCACCAGCTATGAAACGAAGAGATTTCCTCAAGATGGCCGGAGCTGCTGGCGCAGCGATGGCAGGCGGCAGTGTTATGGCCGCCAAAGGTGGATCGAGCGCAGAGTCCGAAGCCCCTCAGAAGTACAAGGAATTTGCTGTCCCTGCGATGGACAAAGTGCGAGTCGGATTCATCGGTGTAGGCGCGCGCGGCTCGGGTCACGTCGGCCACATGATCGCCATCGAAGGAGTCGAAGTCAAGGCGATTTGTGACCGCTACCAAGACTGGGCAGAGCGCGCAGCCAAACGTGTCGTTGACGCTGGCCAGCCCGCACCCGATCTCTATGTCGGCGGCGAGCACGAGTACCGCAAGATGCTCGACCGCGGCGATCTCGATATCGTCATCATCTCCACTCCTTGGGAGTGGCACGTTCCAATGTGTGTCGACGCGATGAACCGCGGCGTCCACGCATTCACCGAAGTCCCCGCAGCCTACACGCTTGAAGACTGCTGGAAGCTGGTTGAGACGGCTGAGAAGACTGAGCGCCACTGCATGATGATGGAGAACGTCAACTACGGACGCGACGAGCTGATGGTGCTGAACATGTGCCGCCTCGGCGTCCTGGGTGATCTTCTCCACGGCGAGGCTGCCTACATCCACGAGCTGCGCGGCCAGATGAATCAGGTCGAGCGAGGCACAGGCTCCTGGCGAACACCTCACTACATGACCCGCAACGGCAACCTCTATCCCACGCATGGCCTCGGCCCGGTCAGCCACTACATGAACATCAACCGTGGCGACCGATACGACTATATGTCATCGATCAGCAGCAAGTCGAAGTCACGCGCTCTCTATGCGAAGCTGAACTACCCTGAGGACCACAAGTGGAACCAGGGCCGATTCACCTGCGGCGACATGAACACATCGATCATCAAGACCGCCATGGGGCGATCGATCATGGTGCAGTGGGACGAAAACACACCTCGCCCCTACGATCGCCTCAACCTGATCCAGGGGACGCGAGGCACGTGGGCTGGCTTCCCGAATCGCCTGATCATCGAAGGCGAAACGCCGAGCACCCACAGCTGGGTTCAGGGCGGCGATCTTGACGAGTACCGCAAGAAGTACGAGCATCCGCTGTTCATCAAGCAGGGCGAAATCGCTCAGAAGATGGGCGGCCATGGCGGCATGGACTTCCTGATGCTCTGGCGCATCATCTACTGTCTGCGCAACGGTGAGCCGATCGACCAGGACGTCTATGACGCAGCAGCCTGGTCGGCAGTCGGAGCGATCTCCGAGATGTCGGTCAACAATCGTGGCAGATGCTACGATGTCCCGGACTTCACTCGCGGCAAGTGGAAGGTTCGCGAGCCTCTGCCGGTCGTCAGCTAGGCTGGAATCTGAAAACGGGGCGGGCTTTGGCTCGCCCCGTTTTCATTTAATTGGGGTCGCAGCATAAACTAGGCTCATGCAGCCGAGCGAACACCTGAAGCAGATGCTGATTGGGGAGGACATCCCTGATCCCCGCAAACTGCTGAGCCGAGTTACTAATGAGGACGCGGCTCTCGTTCTGCCCAACTTCCCCTACTCGCTGCTCACCAACCTGGAGCATATGCGGTTCTGGCAGGATCTGTGGCTGGGGAAGATGACGGGTGCACCCCGTCCAGATATTCTGCACGACTGGCGAGAGCCGGATGCCTCCGAGTTCCCAGCCATAAGAGACCGGTTTCTGGATGGCTACAACGAAGTCATGGCCCTCGCAGAGTCCGGCAAGCACTCGCTCTCATCTGATCAAAAATTCTATGAAGCCCTTGCACAGGTAGGCATCCACAACGCCTATCATATCGGCCAGATCAAGCTGATTAAACGCGTGATCCGCCTCTCTAAGCAGTCGTGATCTATTTCGGGATATTGAAGTCCTTGACCACGAGGTCCATGCACCCGTCGCTTGTGACCTTGCCATTCTTGTCCTGGACACCAGCGTAACCCGAGTGATTGTCGCCGGCGTTCGATTCATCAGCTTCGCCGTCTCCGTCAGTATCCGTTGAGATCTCACTCTTCACGTCGCGGGACGAGAAGTTCTTGGGCGCTTTGCTGGCATCTTCGATGTTGTTCTCACCCAGCGCCTGATCGCCCTCTTCAGGGAAGTAGAGGTCACTCAAGATGTCGTCTTCATCGTTCCAGTAGTTGGTGCAATGGCCAGCCTGGTTCTCCACGGCCTTGCCATAGTTATAGTCAGTCTGGATCTCTTCATTGTCGACTGCTGCTCCCATCAGGTGAACCGTTTCGACCTTGTGGCCATCGCCCCTCCAGTCGCTGAATTCTGCATCTGAGTGGAGCGCTTTGAGCGACTCAAGGATGAGCCGGCAGCCTTGGGAGTGGCCGATGAGGCGGATTCGTGTTTCTGGGCAGACCTTCTTGTAGTCACGAATGAACGCAGCAAGCTTCGATCCATTGATCACCGAGTGTGCCTTGGAGTCGTCGAAGCTCAGTGCCCCCGTGTCCGAATCCCACGTCCAGCCGATCATCGGGCCGTCATAGCCGCTCTGCTTGAGTGTCTTGCTGACCAGGTCGAGGTTTTCGCGTGACTCTGCGTCGGTGTTGTTGAAACCGTGGACG
>JALGYA010000013.1 GCA_029824475.1 Fimbriimonadia bacterium
GAATCTCTGAAGCCGTCTCTCTCTTTGGTGGAGGCTAGAGGACTCGGACCCCTGACCCCCTGTCCCGGCTAGCTGGGATGCTCATCCAACAGCTGGCGGATTGTCTCGGAGGACTTCGAGGACTTGATCTGCTTCTCACGCGCTCGACTGGACCCCATGGCAGTCGAGCGCGCTTGGCGAGGGAGGACGACAGTGGAGATTGCACCGATCTAGGAGCGGATACTCAACGCAGAGGCCCGATATCACAGCTGTTGTTCGCTTTGCTCTCAACAACAGTGCCACACGGCTAAATTCTAATTCGAGTGCCACTGTTGTTTGGGCTTGGACAAACAGCAGTGCTGTTGATCACCTTGCTCTCAGCAACGGGGCCACGCGGCTGATGTCGAGTTCGTGTGCCACTGTTGTTTGGGCTCGGACAAACAGCAGTGCTGCCCGTATCAGTAGAATACTGTCAATGGGAGAGCGCAAGCTGCGACGAACCTACGATGAGCCTGGTCACGCTCGTTTCTTGACATTCAGTTGTTTCCACCGGCGGCAGTACTTGGCAGCAGATCGATCAAAGGACGTGTTCTTGGAGCATCTGGACGCTTCCAGGGCTCGACTTGAATTCGAGATCTGGGCATTCGTCGTCATGCCGGAGCATGTTCACCTGCTGATCAATCCTTCCGATGCATCGGTCGCTCAGATCCTGCAGTCAATCAAACAGCCATCTTCACGCAGGCTTCGTAAATTGATCGGGTGTGGAACACCCTTTTGGCAGGCTGGAGGAGGCTATGATCGGAATATCTGGTCTCAAAGAGCCATAGAAGTGACGGTTGACTACATTCACGAGAATCCTGTGCGTCGCAAACTCTGCACGGCATCAATCGACTACCCGTGGTCTTCTGCAGCTGCGGACGAGGGCTTTGACAGCAGAATCAATGTTGACTCGTGGAGAGCTTGACCCACCCCACTGCTGTTGTTCGCTTCGCTCTCAACAACAGTGGCACGCGGTTGACCTCGAGTCCGTGTGCCACTGTTGTTTGGGCTTGGACAAACAGCCGTGCGGAAACAGCCGCCACACAATCTGAAGTCGAATTTCTTCGGCCTAGTCGTGAGTCGATCTCACTGCTGTTGGTCGCTTTGCTCTCAACAACAGTGGCACGCGGTTGATATCTAATTCGTGTGCCACTGTTGTTTGGGCTTGGACAAACAGCAGTGCAGAAAAGCCCGCGCGTGACCTGAAGCCGCATATCTTCGGCCTTGTCGTGAGTCGATCTCACTGCTGTTGGTCGCTTCGCTCTCAACAACAGTGGCACGCGGATAACCTCAAGCTCGTGTCACTGTTGTTCAGGCTTGGACAGACCGCAGTAATAAAAAACGGCTTCAGAGCATCTCTGAAGCCGTCTCTCTCTTTGGTGGAGGCTAGGGGACTCGAACCCCTGACCCCCTGCTTGCAAAGCAGGTGCTCTCCCAACTGAGCTAAGCCCCCACGCGAGAGAAGCCGATTATACCAGCCGCCAAACAGGTCCCAGGGTCGCTCCGGCCAACCTTCGGGACCTCCGATCAGCCACAATCCGGAACATGATCTCGACTCGCCTCGAATTCGCCATTGAGGCGGCCACGAAAGGCGCGGCAGCAACCCTGGAGCATTTCCAGAAGGGAATCGGCTGGGAGCGCAAATCCGACGACAGCCCAGTCACCATTGCCGACCACCTGGCAGAGCAGATCATCCGCGACGAGATCGCGAAGCACTTCCCTGGCGAAACGATCCTCGGCGAGGAACAGGGTCTGACCGGTGAGCACGGAGACCGCTGGGTGATCGACCCGATCGACGGCACCAAGTCATTCGCTGCTGGCGCACCTCTCTACGCAACACTGCTCTCTTACGAAATGGAGGACGAGCCGGTACTCGGCGTCTGTGTCCTGCCCGCCCTCAACGAGGTCTATGCAGCTTCAAAGGGCGAAGGCGCCTACCTGAACGGAGTTGAAACCCACGTGAGAGAGGCCAGCCTGGAAGACAGCATCATCTGCACCGGCAGCATCCCCTCACTCATCGAATTCCATCGCATGAACGGCATGCAGATGATCGGAGAACGCGTGATGGCGGTTAGGGGCTGGGGCGACGCCTATGGCCACATGATGGTCGCGGCAGGCCGAGCACAGGCGATGATCGACCCGATCGTCAACCACTGGGACATCAGCGCACCATCAATCATCGTTCGGGAAGCAGGCGGCTGCTTCACAGATTTCCACGGCGGCGAGACACTTGCGCATGAAGGGATCTCCTGTACGCCGGGGCTGCAGCGCAAGATTCTAGAGGCATTCCAGGCATGAGGCTCGTGGGCATCGACTTCGGAGGGACCAGGATCGGCGTCGCTGTCACCGACACCAAACCCGGCATCCCCAGCGCAAGGCCACATCTTAAGGCCTCCGGAAAACTATCCACAGATGCCGCAGCCATCGCCCAGATCGTCCGTAAGGAAGAGGCAGACGCCGTCGTGCTCGGCCTACCCTTAGACAAGGGCGAAGAGACTAAAATGTCCAAGATTTGCCGAAAACTGGGCGCAGAAATTGAGGCCCGAGGCGTTGTTCTCTTTGTAGTCGACGAGGCGTTGACAAGCGTCGAGGCTGAATCCGACCTCTCTGGCATGGGTTTGAAGGCAAGCCAGGTGAGAAAGCAGGTCGATGGTGAGGCTGCGGTGAGAATTCTATTGAGGCACTTGGAGGCGCATGAAAACGGCAGCTAAAATCCTAGTCGTCCTCATCCTGCTCGCTGCAGGAACCGCCTGGTACGGCTGGTCTTGGCTCAAACGCGAGACAGCGCCAATGCCGACTGCTGCCAACTTCTACATTAGATTTGAGCCTGGCACCTCAGTGCAGGCAGCGCTGACGGAGCTCCAGGAGCGGAAGGTTGTCAGGAATCCTGAGGCGGCAAAGTACTGGATCAAGTACAAGGAGCTGCCCTCCACAATCCAATCCGGCAGCTACGAACTGCACGCCGGTATGTCCCTGGGGGCGATCATGCGAGCCCTTCAGGACCCGATTACACAGATGGTCCGTGTGCCGGAAGGCTGGTGGATCGCTCGTGTCGCTAAACGGCTTGAAGAGCACGATGTCTGCAGCGCTGCGGAATACGTGCGGCTCTCCAAGCGCCCTGACCTGTTCATAGACGCAGTCGAATTCTCACTACCCGAAGGATCGCTGGAGGGCTATCTCTATCCAGACACCTATGACCTCCCGCCGCTGATCGGAGCGGAAGAGACAATCCGCAGACAGCTCAGAGCGTTCAGCGACAAAGTCGAAGTGCCGGAAGACGCCGATCTCCACAGGGCTGTCACGTCAGCCTCGATCATTGAGCTCGAAGCCGCTTTAGATGAAGAACGGGCGGTCATTGCTGGCGTCATAGAGAACCGGATCAAGGACCGGATGACTCTCGATATGGACGCCTCGGTCCTGTACGCCCTGCAGGAGTGGAAGGTGCTCGGACCTGGCGTGGTCAAGACGATTAAGTCTCCATACAACACCTACCTCCATCCCGGACTCCCGCCCGGTCCGATCGGCTCCCCCTCTGCCAAGAGCATCGCGGCAGCGTTGGCGCCAGCTGAGCATAGGCTGTACTACTACGTCGCCCGGCCCAACCGGAGCCATCTCTTTGCCACAACTTACGCCGCCCACAGAGGCAATATTCGCAAGGCCCGCAAGGAATGGAGAGAGCAGGAGGATGACGCATGAGACACCCAGGCGCTGGTGAATACGACAAGGAGTCGATGCCGAAGGGGCTGCGAAGATTCTCCCCCAAATGGGCGCTCAACGAACTCACAGATGCTGATCTAGGTCAGCTGAAAGAGAGCGGATGCAAGCTCGTTCTGCTTGATGTTGACAACACGCTCCTGCCCTGGCGGGAAGAAGAGATTGATCAGTCTGTACATGACTGGATTGCAGAAGGCAAAGCGCATGACATGCAGTTCTGCATCCTGAGCAACACCAAACGGCCTGACAGGCTGGCGCGCATCTCCGAAAAGCTTGGCGTGGACCACATCCGCGGCAAGTTCAAGCCGAGCCGCCAGATGTACTTCCAGGCTCTCGAAAAATACGGTGTCGAACCGGGCGAAACCGTCATGATCGGCGACCAGCTCCTGACCGACATCCTCGGAGCAAACCGAGCCGGCATCGATGCGATCTGGGCAAAACCGATCAACAAGCGGGAGTTTGTAGGCACACGCTTCCTCAGCCGAAATGTGGAGAAGGTGATCGGGGTTTTTATCGCCACCTACTTCTCACCAGAAAGAGGAGACCTCAAGAAGGGGTTGATGCACAGCGAGACCTTCCGCCAGGCGCTTAAGTTCATCGTCGTCGGCGGCACGAGCTTCATCATCGACTACAGCATCACGATGACGATCTGGAAGGGTCTGCCCGTGGGTGATGTCCTTGGCCAGGCCGGGCTGGACAATCTGCCGAGTCTCTTCACGTGGGCCGAGGATGCTTCATCTGCCGGCTTCCCAATCGCGAAAGCTCTTGGTGCTGGAACCGCGATGGTCTACAACTTCTGGCTCAATCGCCGCTGGACCTTCAGGGCCACGGCACATGCCGGCAAAAAAGAGCAGTTCGCGAAGTTTCTGCTCATCTCCGGCACGGGGATGCTCTGGAATATCTTCCTCGCATCATTCTTCAAGCAGATTCTGCCGTTCACTGATGTCAACAACGCGCGCGTCGGCATTCTGATCGCGACGGGCTTTGTTGCTGTCTGGAATTTCACTGGCCAGAAGCTGTTTGCATTCCGCAGGAAGGATGCATGAATAAGTTCTTCGAGTGGCAAGAGAGTCCTGAATGTGACTTCGCCGTCCTCGGGTCTCCTGTTGGACACTCTCTCTCACCGGCAATGCACTCGGCGGCGTATGCAGCCGCAGGGCTCGATTTGGACTACATCGCCATTCAATGCGAGCCTGATGACTTCCCGGCGGCCTTGGAGCGGCTCAGCAGCCAAGGCTGTCAGGGCGTCAACGTCACGGTCCCCAACAAGTTTGCGGCATACGAGTGGGCTCAAAGCCACGGAGGCCTTGCTGGAGAAGACGTGGGCGCTGCCCCAACGGTCAGCGTGAACACAATCTGCCTCGATTCCGGGGCTGGCATCAGCACCGATGAGCCTGGGTTTATGGCGAGTCTGCGCGCATTTGGCATTCTGCGCAAGAAGAAAACGCTGCTCCTTGGTGCGGGCGGTTCGGCGCAGGCTCTTGCGCTGAGGCTTCTCAAAGATGAATGGCCTCTGACCGTCTGGAACCGGACCTCTTCGAAGTGGGACGACTTCTGCGATCAGCGTGGGGTGGATATCCCCATTCTGGATCAGCCCGATCCGACCGACTTCGAGCTTATCATCAACGCGACCTCCACCGGGCTCACCCAGACATCGCTCGGCATCGAATGGTCGAAGGCAGACCCGAGCGCACACGTCGTTGACCTCGCCTATGGGGAGCGCCTGCCCGTGCTCCTGGCGGAAGCGAGAACAGCAGGGCTGAAAGTCCATGATGGTCGGCAGATGCTGATGGAGCAAGGGGCCCTCTCTTTTGAGTGGTGGCTCGACATTGCTGCCCCCAGAGCAGATATGCTGAAGGCGATCTCATGAGCATCATTAGGCCGACTCAAGAAGCGTTAGAAGAAGCTGCAAAAACGATCCGCAGCGGCGGCGTGGTCGTGATGCCGACAGAGACGGTCTATGGCCTCGCCTGCAGTGCTTTGAAGAAGAAAGCTGTCACACGCGTATTTGAGATCAAAGGCCGGCCGATGGACAATCCGCTGATCGTCCACCTCGCCGACGTTTCTCAGCTCGGGCTGGTGGCTTCGTCGTGGCCAAAAGAAGCCGAACTGCTCGCCGACAGATTTTGGCCAGGGCCTCTCACCATGGTGCTGCCCAGAAAGGACAGTGTGCCGCTCGAAACAACTGGCGGCCTGGACACCGTAGCCGTGAGAGTCCCGAGCCATCCGATCGCTTTAGATCTGATCCGCATGGCGGACTGCCCTGTTGCCGCACCCAGCGCAAACCTCTTCATGGGCCTCTCACCAACTCGCCCTGATATGATCGATCCTGCGATTCAAGTGGACGTCGACATCACTCTTGACGGCGGGCCGTGTGAAGTGGGCCTGGAGTCGACAGTTGTTGATCTCACAGGCGACCACCCCCGCATATTGAGGCCGGGCGGAGTCACCAGGGCTCAGATTCAAGCGGTAATCGGTCAACCACTTGGTCAGTTTCCGCCGAACTCCGTTAGAAAGTCGCCTGGAATGCACCGCCGACACTACGCGCCTGACGTTCCTGTCGAACTGGTCAAATCCGTGACCAAAAAGGCGGCTGGCCTCGTTTTTGGGGAGCCTGCAAACAGCCTTCAGGTGAGGATGCCGCAGGACGCCAGAGGCTACGGTGCGCTGCTCTACAGCGCGATGCAGAAAATCGAACAAGGTGGCGCGAAGAAGATCTTCGTCGAATCCCCGCCAGAGACGCCGGAATGGGAGGCAGTCAATGACCGCCTCACCAAAGCCAGTGCAGAGAAGAGCGGCAGCTAGCCTTTCTTCTCTTTCTTTTCGCCTTTCAGCTCCGTGCCCATCGTGCGGCCCTTCATCACTGCCGGGACACCGTCTGTCATCCAGACAGGCGCGGGTGCACCCTTCAGGAAGTGGTCGAAGAACTGGCTCAGTCTGATCGACAGATCCTTCCGGTTCTTTCGTTGCATGAGGTTGTGACCTTCATCGTTGTAAACGACCATCCAGCTCGGCTTCTGCAGCCGCCTGAGAGCCGCGAAGAGCTCAATCCCCTGGGCATGTGGAACAGCTCCGTCATTGTCGTTTGACATGATCGCCAGCGGTGTGTTGATCTTGTCAACGTAGAACAGCGGCGAGTTTTCGAGATAGCGCAGGTGCTCATCCCAGATCGTTCCGCCGATACGGCTCTGGCCGACTTCGTACTGCATCGCTCGCACTAGTCCGCTGCCCGTTCGAATGCCGCCGTAAGCGCTGAACATATTTGAAACAGGAGCTCCCGCCCAGGCGCAATTGAACATGTCTGTCCTGGTCACCATATGCGCGATCTGATAGCCGCCCCAGCTCTGGCCTTCTAGCCCGATCCGCTTCTCGTCAACGAATCCGAGGTCAACCACCTTGTGCACTCCAGGCATGATCGCGCTCATCGCGCTCTCACCCGGATAGCCGATTTTGTAGTTGATGTCCGGAACGAAGATCACATAGCCCTGGCTGACGAACAGCGGGAAGTTGATCACCGAGGCGCTGGGAGCCGGTGACCGGAACCGGTGCAGCCCGGATGCACTCTTCTCGTAGAAGTAGGTGATCATCGGGTGCTTCTTGCTCAGGTCGAGGTTGTCCGGGACATAGACGATGCCATCGAGTTTTTGACCGTCATTGCCAGTCCAATGAACCAGCTCAGCCTTGCCCCATCGGTAGGGCTCCAGCTGTCGCTGGAGATCTGTGAGCTTTGTCGGCTCACCGAAGGCTGTGGTCGAAGCGTGAATGTCAGGAGCTACATCGAATCGCTGGATTGTGTAAGTGACGGCATCCGAGTTCTTGGCTTTGCGAAGACCGCTGACGTTGCCGTCAGCTTCTAGAGCTGTTACAGGAATTGCCCCATGCTCGAAATTGCCCCATGCGTATCGCGACGTGTAGTCGATCTTCGAGTTTGAGCTGAGGAGGACCGGTTTGGAGACATCAACGTGAGTCTCTGTTGAGCCCAGGCGATTGAGTCGGAACTGGATCTGGCGTCGCCGACCGGTGCGGCTTGTTACGCACTTTGGTGCCGCCTCACCTGATGGATCGATCGACCAGACGTCGAAGCTCGAATTGAGGAAGATTCTGTCGTCATTCGTTGTCGAACCGGCCATGCCCAGCCAGCCAGGGACACTCGGATGATCGTCAAACTCGTTGAAGAAGTGGTCGTGCGTATTCTCAGTCAACTCGACCTTCTTCTTGGTCTTGACATTGATCGAATAGACCTTCTGCTCCTTTGCATCCGCCGCGATGACGTACCTGCCGCCAGGCGTGAGACTCGCTGAGCCGAAGTGAGTCTTGAGCAGGAGAGTCCTGCGCCCAGACTTGGCATCCAGCAGATAGACGTCGCTGGGAACGTCGCCCCAGGATCTGATCTGGAGGTAGGGCATTGAATCTCTGCCAAGGGCGTAGTCAGAATCCCGATCACGATCGAACGACCACGAACTAATGGCCTCATCGCCAGCCTGGACGATCTGGCCCGTCTCTGTCGAGACATAGGCCATGAAGGACATGTTCTCGAGCCTGGAGCGGATCAAGAGCTGATTCGGCATCAGGAGTGGATCTTTCCAATTCCAGATATCTACGGAGACTTTTTCGTCGTCTGGAATGTCGAGTTTTTCTGGGAGAGCAGGAGGCTTTGTGCTGAAGAAAACTCGCTTGCCAGACTTGGAGAAGCTGACGTTCGATTTTGAAATAGACCAGCCTTCGTTCAGGCCCTCGTCGCCCGCCTTCGCTCTCAATTTCGCCTTGCCTGCAGACCAAACATAGAGCGAAACAGCCGGCTTCTCAGCATCGTAGTCGTCCTTGTCTGTCAAGAAGGCGATCTGGGAGGCGTCCTCGGTCAAACTAACATTGCTGTAGACGCCTTTCTGATTGATCACCTTGGTGACTTTGCCGCTGGCCAAGTCGCGCAGATAGATTCCGTCTGCCTCGCCTTCCTTGTCAGAGAGTACGTAGTAGAGCTTCCCGTTCTTCTGGCTGAATCCACTGGCGGAGATGAATTCGATCTCCTCTTCAGCACCTGTTGCCAGATTCCAGAGCGTGTATTTGGATCCAGGCTTGTGGGAGGAGCGCTTGTTCGGCTTTTCCTTCTCCTGCTCTCCTTCCTCCTTCTTGGGCTCCTCTTTCTTCGCCTCAGGCTCTGCGGCTTTCTTGGCATCAGCTATCTTCTTGGCTTTCCTTGACTGTCTGCTCGCCAGAGGCGAGGTCTACGACGACGAGAGACTTCTTGGGCTGGTCAGCAGGCTTGACTTTGTCCTTCTTTGCCTTGTCCAGGTCCTCCTTTTTGGGCGACACGGTGAGGACTGCAAACTTGCCGTCGGAAGTGAATCTCTGGCTGCCGCCGAGTTCGATCTTGATCTCAGTTTTGCCGTCGATCGTTTTCAGGAACAGGTCAGCGTCGCCCTCTTGCGGGGCCTCCTGGAAACCGATCCACTTGCCGTCGTCTGACATCGACCACGTGCGGATCGAGCGCCAGCCGTCATAGACTGAGTGGTCGAGGGGCTTGCCTTGACCGAGGACGACCGCCGCCGCCAAAACTGCGGCGGCGAATGCCAGACTGCGAAGTCTCATAGTGCCGGGAGGTTACCCAGCACCCACCTTAAGCAGCTTGATTCGCTTATAGATCGATTCCCAGGCACCGGCCTCGACGGTTTGGGTCACGGTTTCGCCGACGACGGAGAGGTCGATCCAGGCGCCTTCACCCTTCTCGTAATCGAAGGTTTCGCCGTCGTCATCGTACAGATCAGCCTGTGCCGGGCCCGTGCCGTACCTCCTGAGGATGAGCAGTGGATCGTCCAGCGCGTCCTTCAGATGCAGGGCCGGCTCGATCGTGGGAATCACTGATCCAGATCGCACGTAGATCGGGATCTGGTCCAGCGGCGGCTCGACTTCGATCGTGCTGCCGCCTTCAAACCTATCGCCAGAATAGTAGTCATACCAGAGGCCTTTGGGAAGCCGAACGTTCCGCTTCTTGGTGCCCGTGATGATCGGTGCAACGAGCAGGTCCTGGCCGAGCATGTACTGGTCTGTTTCTGTTCCGCCGTCGACTAAAGCCATCGGATAGATCGGAGGCGTGCCGTCTCGCCAATACTTCGCAAATGAGGTGTAGAGGTAGGGGAAGAGGCTGATGCGCTGCATCATCGCGGTGCGGACTTCATCCTCGACTTCAGGGAAGCTCCACGGCTTGGTGCCGCTCGACCAGGCGTTGAGCTGGGCGATATGGGAGAGGCAGGCAGACTGCATCCGGCGCACCCACTCCTCAGAGTTCGATGCTGACCGAATCTCCGCGCACCAGAGTACACCTGCCAGCCCCGTGCTGATTTGGGCGGCGATAAACTCACCATGGTCATAGTGGTCGGAGTAGATAGCGAACGGCAACTTCGCGGCCCCGGCATTTGATGCCCGCACAAGCCCGAGTGTTCGCTGGTTGCGACTCCGGAACATTCCGTCTAACTCGCGCTGCCACACCGAGCCATAGATCTGACGCATCTGCTCACCGCCGATACCGCTCGGGAACATCGCGTGGTCGGGCCAAAGCCACTGGTCATAACCGTCGACTTCGTCGATCTTGTAGCCGCTGACGCCGATATCCAGGTGCGTACGAGCGTGGTGAGCCATCACCTTTTCAGAAGCACCTTTGTGAAGAAGATCCGGCACGGCTCCCATCCAGACCATGTGCGTGGCGAAATGCGGCTTCATCTCTTCATAGATGGAGGATTGGGGAGAGAAGTAGGGATTCTCCCACAGGTTCACGTGGAGCCCTTTCTCGGTCATCTTCTTGACGAAACCACTCGGATCAGGATAGAGCCGGTCGCTCCAGTCAAACGTGCCGGGATACGCTTTGCTCTGCCAGCCAGGTTCGAGCCCGATAACATCGAGCGGATAACCGCGCTCTTCAAATTCGGTGGTCTCAGCTTCAATAGCCTCCGCAGTCGCGTTTGTGGGAGTGCGATGCCAAAATCCGAGGCTCCACTTCGGCGGCAGGGTGCCGCCACCGCTGTACAGATTGTAGCGCTCAATCGCCTCCATCGGTGTCGGGCCCTCGAAGATCAGGATCTCCATGCCAGGCGCAGTTGCACTCGCCTCGACCATGCCAGAAAACGGCTGAGCCTGCCACTTCGGATCGGTGTTCCGGTCCCTTATGGGTGGGTTCGAGGGTTCATCAAGCCGATTGCCGAGACCCGGATAGACCGCAAGGTGCCGTGGGCTGTTGAACAGCACCGCGTAGCCCTCTTCGCTCACATAGAGCGGCACAGGAGCATGAGTCTCATCCTGCCCGTCATCGTAGTGGTCAACCTTAAGGTGGAATACCCTTCCCCGCCGGACTGATCCTTGGAACTGGAGGCCGAAGCCAAAGATCTTCTCTGTCTTACCAAGCGGCACGGACGCAAACGCACGGCCCGCTGCCAAACCACCCCTCACAGCATCAAGATCGAATGGCAGCGCTCGCTTGGCAGGCGAGGACATCCGATCTAGCGCTGGTTCAGCTCCAGCAGCCTCCAGCAGAGTCGGCGAGTCCTTTTTGCCGATCTGCGCCCGCCAGACACCGGGCGCAGCCTCTGTCCAACTCAATTCAGGCGTCGACATCATGGAAACGGCCAGAGTGACAAGCCCGATCATGACTTTTCGATTCTAAGTCCTCGAGTGGCGTAGTAGATCTGGCCAAACATGTCGGTCGTCCGCACATGGATCGGCACGACACCCTCACTCGGCCCTGCAGGAAGGGCAATCTTCCACAGATGTGTTGAATTGACTGCTCCCGGCAGCGGTCGATTCGGCGCCTTCAAGTCTCTATCCCGCGCAACGAGCTTCAGATACTCAGGGTCTTGTTCAACCGAACGCTCCATCTTCACCCACTCGTCACTGCCGGCGAAGCGCATTTCGACAACTGACTTCGCACTGCCGCCAAACACGTTGGCGTAGACCATCGTTCCCTCGACATCCGCTGCGGCCAGAGTGGCAGGAGCATGGATGTCCATCTGATACTCTTCAGGAGCACCGGCGGCGCGAAACTCGATCTTGTATTGACTTCCGTCAAACGAAAATACCGAGTGTCCGTTGGGCGCGCCGTCGCGCATGGTTGTGTGAGGGATTCCTCGGTCGTCCGGTCGGCCCTGCCACCAGCTGCCGCACGCGGTGACGCTGATGAAGTGGTGGTGGCCCTTGGGCAAGGCTGCGTCCCTAATGAACTGGTGCTCCTGGTAGTGCGTGTGAGCCGAGGCCGAAAGCGCGTACTCGCGCTGGCCGATCAGGCGGTAGAACTCAGCCTTGTCCGCACTGCCCTGAACCGGGATATGCATCATCGCGACGACAAGCTTGTCTTTGGGGGTCATCGCCAAGTCTTTCTCAAGCCAGGCCAGCTGATCCGGGCCAAACTTGCCGGTGTAGCCGCCCGCTCCACCCTTCGACTTGTGCCCGCGATACCAGACATTGTCCAGCACCACAAAGTGGACCGGGCCGTGATCGAACGAGAAGTACGCAGGGCCGAACCAGCGGTTGAACGTCTCATCTGACTCCGCGTCGTTCGCCACATCAAAGTTGATATCGTGGTTTCCGATCACGCTGTACCATGGAATGCCGATGAGCGACAGCGCCTCCACATATGGCTGCAGTACGGAGAGATCATCAAAGACAAGGTCGCCCAGAGTCACTCCAAACACTGCGTCTGTGTTCCCTACAATCGGGTCGATCACATCGTGTGTCAGGTAGTCAACTTCCGTCCGATTCCGAGTCTGCGTGTCGCCAAAGAAGAGTGCTTTGAACTTGTCCGGCTCGTCCTGCGGCACCAGCGGGAAATCTATGCTGGATGGCAGGGGGCCGGTTGGGGCGACACCGGGAAACTTGGTCTTGGGCGAGCCGTTCGGTTTGTGGATGTAATAGAACTGGGGGATCTGGCGCTCGTTCACAGGCGTCATCCAGCCGCGCGGCTTGATGACAAAGAAAATCGTGTCGTCGGTGGCTGGCAGGGTCCAGGCTCCACTCCAGTCCGTGGTGACGATATCGAGCTGATTGGAGACTCGGACGCCCCCAATTCCAAGCTCGCCTGCATCACGAACCCCGTTCGAATTTACGTCATGAAAAACGACTCCTTTGGCGGTCTGGGCTTGGCCGGCCACGGGGATGGCGGCCAAAAGAACCACTGAGGCGACGAGACTGCGTCTGCTCATGCCTCCAAACATACCTCCGCCCAGGCGTGTTTAAGGCATGCAGGTATCTTGCTCCGCGTGAAGCCGACCGCGTCGATCAAATTGGCCAAGGGCCGTGAGAAGAAGATCAAGGGATTCTATCCTTGGGTTCAGAAGGAAGAGGTTCGACGCCCAGAAGGCGGCAAGCACGTCTGCCTGGCCGACCTTTACAGCGACGACGGCGACTGGCTGGCGATCGGCACTTATAACCGGGTCAGCCGCTTCCCCTTCCGTGTTTTATCCCTCGAAAGAGAGGATATCGACGAGACTTTCTTCCGCGAGCGGATCCGCCAGGCGATCGATCATCGAAAGGGCTCCATTGAGGACACCAACTCGCAGCGCATCATCTTCAGCGAAGCAGATCGGCTTCCAGGCCTGATCGTTGACCAGTTCGGTGACCACCTCGTCGTCCAGGTCAGAACGGCCGGCATGGACATGCTCCGCCACCTCTGGCTTCCCGCTCTAATTGAGGAGACCGGCGCCGAGTCGATCATGGAGAAGAGCGAAATGGCAGGCCGCAGAGAAGAGGGCCTGGAGCCGATCTCTCAAGTCCTCCACGGGGAGCCACCGGCCAAGATCGAAGTGATCGAATCCGGATTCAAGATGACCGCGCTCGTTGAGACCGGCCTCAAGACCGGCTTCTATCTCGACCAGCGAAACGCTCGCCGGGAACTCGCACGCCGCGTCAAGCCGGGCGATAAGGTTCTCGACTGCTTCTGCTACACCGGCGGCTTCGGCATCTATGCAGCGAAGGCTGGCGCAGAGGCCGTTGGTGTCGACATCCATCCAGTCGCTCTCGAAGAAGCCAGGGCGACAGCCGAGCGAAACGACGTCAAGGTCGACTTTGTCGAGGCGAATGCTTTCGAGTACCTGGCGGAAGGCGCAGGCGCAAAAGGGCCGTTCGACTGGATCATCCTTGACCCGCCGGCCATCGCCAAGACGCAGGACAAGAAGAACAGCTTGAAATGGGCGATCTGGAAGCTCGTCTATGCTGCGCTGCCGCTCCTGAAGCCGGGAGGACGACTCTTCGTCTGTTCCTGCTCATATCAGCTGAGCCAGCAGAAGCTGATCGAGGCCTGCCGGCTAGCAGCCAGCGACCGCAAGGTCCGCCTTATGCTAGAGGGCATCACGATCCAGGACCTGGATCACCCGGTCTCCACGCAGTTCCCTGAGAGCCTCTATCTCAAAGGCGTCTGGCTCCGGCGCGACTAGACGCGAAGGATCAAGAGGTTTGAGTCTCCGGCCAATGCCATGTGCATTGAAGTGCTGCCCAGAGTGTGGCGCTCGATGAAGCCGTGGCCTGCGGCCCCCAGCACGACCAGGTCGGGCTGAAGCTCCTTGGCTGTCTCCAAGATCACTTCGTCAGCATGGCCCTCGACGACCTTAACTTCGATATCTGCACAGATCGGCTCCAGCCTCGCGGCCAGCTCCATTCCATCATCCGTCAGCTTGCTGGCCCGGCTTGCGGGAGCGAATGCAGCTGCTTCTGGGTGCGATGCCCAGGCTGCAGATCTCGCCAACTCATCCACTTCATAAGCGGAGAGGATTGTGATCTTCGAGATGCCTGCAGGGGCCCATTCAACCAAACGGTTAAGGCACTGGTTCATGTAGTCAGAGTGGTCTGTCGCGATCATCGCATGAAGGCCTTCTGTAGAGCAGTCGACTTTTCCAACGAGAACGCTCCGCTGAGCCTCGATCACGATTCCTTTCGTGACGCTCCCCAGGAACAACGATGAAAGGAAGCTGCGCCGACGAGATCCGATCGCAATCAGATCGGCCTCTTTTGACCGAGCTGCATCAGTCAGCGCAGGGAGGGCTCCCGCCAGCGGCGTGTGCCCCTCAATCGATGTCGTGTGTCCGGCAAGCCTTTCGCACACCGTCTTCACCTCGGATTCAGCGCACGTGCGCTGACTGCCCAATGCTTCAGCAAGCGGGTGATCGTGGGACAGGCCGGTCGGATCAATGTCCGGAATGATCGGTTCAATTGAGCAGACGGCTGAGACGTGAAGATCGGGAATCTTCAGCTCGGCGAGCAGCTTTTCTGCGTTCTTGTAAACGCCGCCCAAATCGACCCCGAGAATCGCCTTTCTCATGCCTATATATTATCAGCATCTGGCGAGTCTCGCTTGCCTTAACTGCCTCCTGTTTGCCTGCCTGGTGTAACCTGAAACGCAGAGGACAAAAATGTGGTGCCAATCGATTTCACCAGCGATTCGTCTCACCGTCATTGTCGCAGCTGTGGGTGCAGCCTGCGGGCGGGCGGCAGCTCCACCCGACGGCATCAAGGTTGAGGTCGTCGCCGAAGGGCTCGACACGCCCTGGGCGATCGATTTTCTTCCGAACGGCGATATGCTGTTCACCGAGCGGCCCGGCCAACTTCGCATCATGAAGGGCGGGGTGCTTGATGATCAACCGGTCGCAACGATCACTCGTTCAACGGAGACTGGCGGTGAAGGCGGCCTGATGGGCCTGGCCGTCCATCCTGACTTCGAAGACAACGGGTGGATCTACATGTCGTTCACTGAATCGACCGGATCAGGCTACGAAGTTAAGGTGGTCAGATGGACTCTTGCGGATGGTGAGTTGAAGGATTCGAAGACCATTATCGACGGCATTGAGGGAGGGAGGAACCACGATGGCTGCGCGCTCGGCTTCGGCCCGGATGGCAAGCTCTACATCACCACCGGTGAGCGATATCGCAAGCAGCTGGCCAAAGACCTGGGAAGCCTTAACGGCAAGACCCTGAGACTCAACGACGACGGGAGCATCCCAAAGGACAACCCTTTCATCACCGTTGTATCTGCTCGGCCTGAGATCTTCTCTTATGGGCATCGGAACGCCCAGGGGATCGACTGGCACCCTGATACAGGCGTGATGTACCAGAGCGAACACGGGCCCAGCGGAAGCGACGGACCTGGAGGCGGAGACGAGATCAATTTGGTCAAAGCTGGAGCCAACTACGGCTGGCCAGATGTCTCTCATGAGCGGCTCAAGGCAGGCACTGGGCCGTCGATCGCGCTCTACACACCCGCCGTCGCACCCGGCGCCTGCGCTTTCTATACCGGCTCGAACATCCCTGAATGGGAGGGCAGCCTGCTTGTCGCGTGTCTGCGCGGATCAACTCTGATTCGACTGGAAATTGACGGCGATCAGGTCGTGAGTCAGGAGCGCCTGTTCAAAGACACATACGGCAGACTCCGGGCCGTCGCGATGGGGCCAGATGGCAGCCTCTATTTCAGTACATCCAATAAGGATGGTCGCGCCAGGCCGAGGTCAGGCGACGACAAGATCTTGAGGGTAGTGCCCGGCAATTGAACCAGCCTGCGGCGATATGCAAAGATTAGACGTCTTGAGGATGTCCAATCGGACAGGGCTATGGCGATCGGTTTTAAAGATTTGATGAGCAGAGATCGAACCCAGCGCTTTGGCAGCGACGGGATCGCTGTGAGATGCGGGAGCCAACCAACTCAGAACCGGGCTGAGGGCTTGGCTGAAATCGTTGGCGGCGAACCTTATGTTGCGCTCTTCACAGGGCGCAAGCTGCAGGATAACCTTTCTAAATTCCGGCAGTGCATCAGCCAAGCAGATGCATTGGCCTGCTCCGCTTGCGAAATCACAGATTCCGGAGAAATCGACTCCTGGCACGCTGCCCCACTCGATCAAGTGCTTCATCGGCTCAATACCCCCTGGCTGCCTGATGTGCTAGAAAATGGCCAGATCGAAGCCCACCTCCAGCCAGTCTGGTCCTGTGCTGAGGACCGAATCTGCGGATTCGAGGCCCTGGCGAGATCGACTCATAAACGGAAGCCGCTGAACGGCGGCGACCTTGTCGGCGCAGCCCAGGCTCACGACGAATTGATGCGATTTGAGCGTCAGGCGGCGGAGGCTGCCATCCTCAAATGCCTGCCGACGCTTAACACCGATGAGCGCCTCTTTGTCAACCTGCTTCCGATGAGCCTCGCGGCACCGAGTCAACTCGCTTCGAGCCTGCTCGACCCGCTAATGGCATCTGGCATGGACCTCTCACGTGTTGTTTTTGAAGTTGTTGAGTCGGAGGCGCTGCCGCCGTTCGACATCATCAAAGAGAGCCTCATGGTTCTTCGCCGGACCGGAGCAAAACTGGCCATCGACGACGTCGGGGCGGGCTATTCAGCATTCTCCTCGATCATCGATCTTCAGCCGGACATCATCAAGCTCGACCGGTCAGTGCTGCTGCTGGAAGAGCGGCAAGGTCCGCTTGGGCTCATGGCGTCGCTGACCAATATCGCCCACTCTGTCGGAATTCAGGTTGTTTCTGAAGGCATCGAAACAGCGGAGCATCTCAAAATCGCCCGTGACAGCGGCGCAGACATGCTGCAGGGTTGGCTTATAGGCAAGGCAAGCCCCGATCCGCAGCGTGTCCCTGAGTCAGCTTTCCTGCAGATTTAGGCTTAAATTAGCCCACAGGGCCCAAATCTGTACAATCTTGTGTAGATTCATGGACCCTTCGGCAGGCTGCCCAAAACGCGAGGCCGTAGACTAGTCCTCACATGCTGGAAATCAAGGATCTGAGAGCCTCCGTCGAGGAGGACGGCAAGGAGATTCTGAAGGGGATCAGCCTCACAGTCAAACCTGGCGAAGTTCACGCGATCATGGGCCCCAACGGCTCAGGAAAATCGACTCTCGCCAATGTCATCGCTGGCCGCGACGACTACGAAGTGACCGGTGGTTCAATCAGCCTGAACGGCGAGGACATCCTGGAGATGGACCCCGACGAGCGGGCCCACGAAGGCGTCTTCATGGCCTTCCAGTATCCCGTCGAAATCCCTGGCGTGAGCAACACCTATTTCCTGCGAGCAGCGGTCAATGCCCGCCTCAAGGCGAAAGGCAAAGACGAGATCGACGCCATGAGCTTCATGAAGATGATCCGGGACAAGATCAAACTCCTCGATCTGCCCCAGGAGCTCCTCAGCCGCAGCGTAAACGAAGGCTTTTCTGGCGGCGAGAAGAAGAGAAACGAAATCTTCCAGATGGCTGTTCTTGAACCTGAAGTCTGCGTCCTAGACGAGACAGATTCTGGCCTTGACATCGATGCCCTTAAAACTGTCTCCGACGGCGTGAACGCGCTCCGAAGCCCCGACCGCATGTTCGTCGTGGTCACGCACTACCAGCGGCTGCTCGAGCACATCGTTCCTGACTTCGTGCACATCCTTATGGACGGCAAGATTGTGAAAAGCGGCGGCAAAGAGCTGGCACTTGAACTTGAAAAGCACGGCTACGGATGGCTTGAGGAAGAGCTGGCGGCCTCCAACTGATCACCATGTCATCGGCTGTTCTCACCTACCCGTCCGATATCAGCTCGGTTCTCGATGCGGCGAAGCCCGTAACGGTTCCTTCCCCATGGCTCGATGACCTGCGAGCGAAGGGACGCGAGTCCTTCCTAGAGCAGGGCCTGCCCACGATGAAGCAGGAGGAGTGGAAGTACCTGTCGCTCCGAGACATCGCTTCGAGATCCTGGTCCGCCAGTGAGCCGGGCCCCGCAGTATTTGACTTCGACCTTCCGTACGTCTGTCCTGGTTCAATTCGAGTTCAGATAGTCAACGGCCAGTTCGACCGAAATGCAAGCCAGGTGCCTGCTGTAAAGGGGCTCTATGTTGGCTCACTAGCCTCCGCGCTGTCTGATCACAAGGCAATCGTTGAAGAGCACCTTGGGTCACTCGCTTCAATCGATTCGCATCCGTTTGCAGCGCTGAACACTGCACTGTTCCACGACGGTGTGTTCATCTACCTGTCGCGCGCCGCGATGATCGAACCGATCATCGAGATCGTCCACGTCGCCTGCGGCTCAGATCAAGTTTCAGCGCCGCGTGTACTTGTGGTGGCAGAAGAAGGCGCCTCGGCGAAGATCGTCGAGCGCTACATCACAGATGGCGAGACGACTTCCCTGACAATTCCTGTCACAGAAGCCGTCATCGCACAGAACGCCTGCGTCGAGCACATCCGTGTGCAGGACGAGAGCACCGAAGCCTGCCACATCGGGCTCTGGGAATCGAAGCAGGAAGGCTCGAGCGAGTACAAAGCCTACAACGTCGCCTTCGGCGGCAAGGTCGCCCGACTTGATCAGAACATGTCCTTCACCGGCGAGCACTCGGTCGCCAGGCTTGACGGCGTGACCGCCGCAGGCGGCACCCAGATCATCGACAACCACACGCGACTCGATCACGCGGTTCCAAACTGCAACTCGTTCGAGATCTACAAGCAGGTTGTGGATGGCAAGGCGACAGTCGTGTTCAACGGCAAAATCTTTGTCCACCTGGACGCTCAGAAGACTGACGCCGTCCAGACAAACCAGACGCTTCTGCTTTCGCCAGACGCGACGATTAACTCCAAACCTCAGCTTGAAATTTTCGCCGATGACGTGAAATGCACGCACGGAGCAACCGTCGGCCAGCTTGAAAAGGATCAGCTGTTCTATCTGATGCAGCGTGGGATCAACAGAGAGGAAGCCGAAGGCCTCCTGGTCTACGCTTTCGCTGCAGAAGTGCTTGAATTGATCTCCATCGACGAGGTTCGAGATGATCTCGAAGCTCGGCTCTATCTGAAGCTCAACTAGCCCTGCACATTTGCTGGGTTATCGGGAACATTGGCCTAAATCCTGCTAGTCTCACTTCTTAGGCCGCAACGAAGCGGTCTGGAGATGATTGATGAAGATTCAGTTTCGCGGCCTTATGCCGCTGGTTTTCGCCGCTGTCTTAGCTGGGTCAGCCCAGGCGAACGACAGACTCAAGCCTGTCATGCTGCATAAACTCGGCGAAGGTGGCATCGTTGCTGATGTCGCTAAGACCGCAGACGGCATGATCGCGGTCATTGGCACATCCATGGGTCGTGAAGGGCCGCGGGCCACGATGCTCATCGATTCCAAATTTGGCGGCGATTGGGATGCGAGCATTCAGCTTCCTATTCCCGAAGGGGCTGTTGCCTCAGCTGCAGTCAGCTTCCTCGGCGGGCCCAACCATGTGGTCGGATCTGTCACTTCGAACACGAGAATCACTCAGTCTGGCGTCTGGTCCCGCGAAGGTGATCTTCCAACCTGGATCTGGTATCCGATTGCGGCTGGGAAGACCAGCTCGTACGTCCACGGCGCGACACTGATTAAGTCTGGAACCCAACCAGTCCTCGTCGGGACGGAACTGGACGAACGCGGGCGCAAACACGGCTTCTTCTCGACTCTTGACTCTACAGGCCGGTGGTACAAGAAGAGAGTTCTTGCCGGCGAGCAGTCTCAGATATTAGGTGTCACTAACCAGCTCATTTTTGACGACACAGATGGCAGCGAGCGTGTCTGGCTGCACGGTTCGATGAAGAGGCGAGTCAGGCAGGGCCGAAGGATCGTGACGGCCTGGGTCCCAACGGTCTGGAGCTTGGAGTGCAGGCCAGGAGCAGAGCCGGTCGCAATCGCGATTCCAAATCTGCTTGACGCCCGCAAGAGCGGCAACGAGTCTTCGGCAATTGGCACACTAAGGACCAGCAACCCGCTTTACGGTGGCGCTGATCCAGTTCGAGAGAATCCGCTCTTTGGCGCAGCAGGCGGACCGGGCGATCTTGACGGAGACGGCGATCTTGACGCGGTGATGATAGCTGGCGGATCATCCGGAACAGCATCAGGTGATTCACATCCTGACTTTCTTTGGCTGCCTACTGGCCCCTCCCTGCTTCACCGGCTTACCTGCAACGCCAAAGACGATGACTGCAATGGCGTTGAAGACTCCGCTGCCGTTATGAGCATGATCGCGCCCGTGCCCGGCGTAGGAGCATTCCGCGCAGGCGGCATCAAGTGGTTTAACCCGACAAAGCTCTCTGCGCCGCAGGTGACCCCGGTCGTTTGGGGCAAGTTTGGCGGAGAGCCGATCGACCTCAGGCTGCTGATGAACAAACAGGACATCATCCCTGTGTTCTTGAACAAGATCAACCGCCAAGGCATCATTTTCGGTCAGGCCACTGACTCTGAGGGCAAGACCAAAGGCGGCCTGTTCATCCCTGACACGACGTTCGTTCCTGACAGTCGTGAGACACTGGTCGGCATCCCGATGCCCGACGATGGTCTTGGCGTCCTGGCCCAGGGTGATGATGGCCTCGCCATGAAGGTTCGCCCTCTCAATGACAAGATCCTCATCAAGCGAGTCGTGGTCGAAACCAGCTCCTCAACCGCGGTACTGCCGAGTTCTCCGAGAGACGGTGCCCGACCGAAGGAGAAGGCCAACAAGACCAAGTGCAGAGTAAACCTGCGGGTCAATAGCCCGACAGGCAATGCTGATCAGGTCACGATCGCGATTGAGCTCTACGACCACAGGTCTGGAAAATGGGTCGTCAAGAGAATCGATAAGGCCACTCCAGACCTCAACGTCATCTCCGCTGAAGGCGATTCGACTGAAGGTCAATTCCTGTCACGCACCGGCGAGGTCCGAATGAGGATAATCGCTTCAGCTCCCAGCCGAATCGGTTCTTGGCAGCTGGAAGTTGACAAGATCTGCACTGAGATGGTCTCTCTGTAGGTCAGACACAAAGACGCCCAGCTCACTCAGTGAGCTGGGCGTCTCTTGTTTACTTCCGACTAAAAACGAGCGGATTCAGAGGACTGGCTGCCACTTCACCAGGCTTCTGACCAGGGAACCAATTCTCCAAGTCAGCCTTGCGATACTTGTGCTCCGGTTCTGAGATCACGCCGCCATCTTCGTAGAAGATGATCGTCATGACTTCCCTCATCCGGTCAGAACGATTTCCCGGTGCAGCGTGCAGCACCCAGCCATCGTGGAACGACGCGTCGCCAGGAGCCATCTCCTGAATCTGGTGGATTTTGTAGCGCTTCTCGGTGATCACCTTCTGGAAGTACACGTCCGACTCGTCGGATATCTCCACCATGTCAAACGGACCTTGCTCGTGACTATGAGGAGCGAATTTCATCGCCATCATTTCTGCCGAAACATACACCAGCGGCATCCACATTGTGATCGTCTTGACGCCATTCAGCGGCCAGTAGTACTGATCCTGATGCCAGGGCGTGTGTCCTCCGCCAGCTTCTTTGAACAGAGCCTGGTCGTGGTACAGACGCACGCCATCGACACCCATCAGGTCGGCAGCGATCTGTCCAAATCTCTTGGCCAGCACGTACTTGGCGACGGCCTCATTCTGCTGCCATAGATTGCCGATCTGGATGAACGCTTTGCCGTAGGTGTCACGCTTCTCCAGGCTCGGAAGCTCGCCTTTCAGGCGATCCACCGTGTCCCGCATTGCATCAGCGTACGGCGCTAACTCACCCGGCGTACAGACTTCCCGCAGGTGAATGTAGCCATTCTCCTGATAGTCCTCGTGCATCGCCTCCGAAACCGGATAGATGCTGTCCAAGGAGGGCAATATGTCCGCCATATCAAAACGATACCAGAGGCCCTGCCTGCTTAAGTTCTCACACGCCCGAACTCAATGCCGGAGCTCTGCCCCTTCCCAAACAGCACGTTGATCGTGTTCTTGACGAAGTCTTCCTTCTTCGCCCAGTACTGACTCTGGAACTTGCCTGTGTTGCGATTCACCAGCGGGAACCACGTCGACTGAACCTGAACAATCATCCTGTGGCCCTTCTTGAACGTGTGGAAAACGTCCGGCATCTCGTAGTTCACGGTCGTCACTTTGCCGGGGGTGAATGGCTGGGGATTCGACAGCGAATTTCTGAATTTGCCTCGCATCACCTCTGCTCTGACGAGCATTTGGTAGCCGGAGTAGTCTTCGCCTTTCGGGCCCTTCGCTCCCGGAGGGAACACGTCGATCACTTTGACAATGAAGTCCGCATCCTCGGCTGTCATCGTGACCTTGAGATCAGCCTGAATCGGGCCGGCGATCGTGATCGGTTCATTGAGCTGCCGAGTCTGGAAGCTGATGACATCGCTCCGCTTGGTGGCAAATCTCTGGTCGTCGAGCATGTATTCGCGCGTGCGTCTGTTCAATTTGCCGCCCTGGTAGGGGACAGGATTGTCGGGGTCGCTCGTGTATTGGACGCTGCCTGCTGTGCCGCCATTTTCGCCAATAAAGGCCCGACCATTAGCCGCGAGGCTGATTCGAGTCTTTTCCACCGATTTTGGAGGCCATGCATCGAACGTCGACCAAGTGTTGGCGCCACTGTCAAAGACATGGGCCTCCTTCGTATAGGCCGGGCCCTCGTCCAGCAGGTAATGGCGGAAGAAAGGCCATTCCACTTCGTCCTGGAAGTACTGAGATGTGTTGGAGCCAAAGTCCTGGCCTCCAAAGAACTGCCCGCTGCCGCGTCCGGCCCACATGCCGTGGAACCACGGTCCAAGGCAGAGGAAGTTGTCGCCGCCTGGGTTCAGCTTCTCTGTTGAGCGATACACGTTTGGCGGCCCCCAGAAATCCTCGGCATCAAAAACGCCGCCGACATTGAGAACTGCACAACCGACACCCACCATGTTGGAGGCGATGTCGCGGTTCTGCCAGTACGAGTCGTAGTTTGGATGGTTCATCATGTCCATCCAAACCGATGCCGGTTCCCCATGTACTTTTCGGTGATGGCGCTCAGCGGCCCCTCCTTCAGGAAGAACTGGTACGCGTCGCCGCCGAAGTTTAGGCCTACGCCTGGTCCGCTCGTAGGAGCAGGTTCGGGCCGAGGAGCTCCAAACCCTCCACCAAAGAAGTTGACTCCATCCTGCAGGAAGAACGCACCGTTGTGGTGGAAGTCATCACCAACAAACCAGTTCGCCGTCGGCGCCTGAGGTGATGCAGCCTTAAGGTTAGGATGGGAGTTGATGGCTCCCAGCGCCGCGTATCCGCCGGGGTATGAGATGCCCCACAAACCAACGTTCCCGTTGTTGTTTGGCACGTTGTTGACCAGGAAATCAACGGTGTCGTAGGTATCCGTAGACTCGTCGATATCGTGCTTGTCTCGGTATTCGCGCATCTGCGGACGCACGTTCCGGAATTCGCCTTCCGACATGAACTTTCCGCGCACGTCCTGATAAGCGAAGCCGAAGCCAGCCTCAACCATCTTCGGCGACCCGCCGAATCGTGTCCGGTACTGATCCGGGCCGTACGGGCGGGATGAATAAGGCGAGCGCTGCATCAGAATAGGGTGATCGCCGGGATTGTCCTTCGGCATATGGACAGCCGTGTAGAGCTTCACGCCGTCCCGCATGGGGATCATGTACTCGTACTTGGTGTACGTGTCCTTGATGGATTGGGCAGGGGCGACTGCGGCGACTAAGATCGCCGCGAGCGGCAGCCAGGAGCGCGTCTTCATGAGCGCAGTCTAGCCAATTGGCCGCCGGAAATCAACGCTTGATGCTGCCGGTGAATGTGATTTCCGGCTTTGAGGATGCCTTGATCTCTCCAGACCAGGAGTCCATTTCCACCACGAGTACTCCGCCAGGGCTTGCGATTTCTACTGATCCGCTGAGGCCAGATTTTCGGAACCAGGCGGCAGCTGTGGCGCAGGCACCGGTTCCGCAGCCGAGCGTCTCCCCGCCGCCCCGCTCCCAGATTCTAATATCGACTCGTCGGTCAGAGACAGCGTGAGCCCACATGATGCTCGTCCTCTCAGGGAAGAGATCGCTGTTCTCGATTGCGGGCGATTTGCTGAGGAACTCAGGGTCGCCTGGCAGCTCATCCACCCAGGCAATGAAGTGGGTCGACCCGGTTGTGACAGCAGTCCCTACGACGCCGTTTACGGCCTTTTCGAGCCACTCTTCCCCAACACCTTCACCTGCCATCGGAACGATCTGCGTTTCAAAGCTGGCGGGAGCCAAGACGGAGCTCACATGACCGTCCGCAGTCACTTCAACGTGCGAGTCGTAGCCGCGCTGCTCAACAATGAACCGGCCCTTAGCCCAGCCTCTTTCTACTGCATAGATGGCAGCGCAGCGAATTCCGTTGCCGCAAAAATCTTCCGAGCCATCTGGGTTGAACATTCTGAGCAGGATGTCGCCGCCGCCCCGCTCTGAAACCACGAGCAGCCCATCCGCTCCGACGCCAAAGTGAAGCGTGCAGAACTCAACAGCAAGCTCAGAGAGTTCGAGGCCAGCGATGTCTGCCAGATCCAAAACAACGAAGTCGTTGCCGATCGTCTGCATCTTGGTGAAGGGGATGCGGCTCATGTGAGGGGTTCGACAGAGTACCGTGCGCGCTGCATGGTCGACTGATGCCACTGGCCACTTGGACTCACCACCGACTGCCACCAAGCAGCAGGGCGATGGCCCGCCTTTTCTAAGCCATCGCTGGCGATCACAGCCTCGCGGATCAGCCGGATTCGCATCAGCTCCGCTTCCAGCGAAATCGACTGCCGGCGGGCTCGGGCCTTTTCAACTCTCTTAGAGGCGACAAGGGAGTCCTGCCGATGCTGGATGACCCTCCACTCTGCCCAGGCATCTTCGATCTCATGCTGAATCCGCTTGACTGCGTCAGTCAACTCCTCACGCGCGGCAAGGTCCTTCTGAGTGTGCTCCTTCTCGAATATCTTCTCTCGCCAGTGATCGCCCTTTGCCTTTTCAGCAGTGACTCGCTCAGCTTTGAGATGCTTGATCCGATCAAGAATAGGCTTCTTCTTGGCTCGGAGGGTGTTCAGTTCATCGTTCAGTCCGACAAACTGATCGTGAAGCCGTTCGTACTCTTTTCCGAGCGCCTCCCAGTGGCCACCTGCTTCGCCTTGCAGCCACCGGATCAAGCTGAGCGGGCGCTTTAAACCAGCCAGCTCTTCGAGCATCGACCGGCCTTCCTTGACGGCTTCTCGCCACCTCAAGGCAAATCCTGCAGCGCTCAATTCTTCTGTCCCGAAGGGTCTGCGCAGAGGCTCTGGCAGTTTGAACCAGGCCGCGCAGTCCGCAAGCGCATCCCACGGTTCGTAACTGACACGCAGGATCGGATTCAGTTTGAGCCCATGCCCCTGCTTCGCGAGGGTTTGGTGCATTTGGCGGCTTCGCCAGACATAGCCGCTCGCACCTTCATGGAACACGAAGACGTAGTCCCTGGCGAGCATCCCGATGAGAGTGACGGCTTTGCCGATCAGGACGCAGTCTGGCCCGAAGGCGTGCTCCACCTTCTCTGCGAGCTCTGCCGCGCTCCTCAAGGGCTGCTTGAATGAGAAGGCGACCGGAATCGGCGTCATCACCACGCAGCCGCGGTTGCCCAGCCTGATCGTGCCTCTTCCCCTGCCTGGGATGTACAGATCGAAAGGAATCGCTCCCGTACCAAATCGGTCAAGCGTATAGATTTCAGATCCAGCAACAGCCTCGTTATATGCGTTCTCTGCATCCTGGCGAGTTTCGGGTCTGACGAATAGATCGAGGAGGTCAAACCGGCCCTGCCGGACCGTGCTTCGACTGAACTTGAGCAGCTGGGTTGTAGAGGTGACATCGAGGTCGATCTCTTCGCCGGCCGAAAGAGAGTAGAGCGATGGGATCAGGCGTTGGTAATACTCAGAGAGCGTCGTGTTCTCGGCATCTTCAGATGCATTGCAAACAGCTGCCAAGAGCGCATCCGCAGCCTTGCGGCTCTCTTTTCTTCGCTTGCCGGTGATCGACTGAAAGCTCGCCTCCACCGCCCACTCGAACGTGCTGTAAAGCTCTTTGAACAGCGGGGCTAGCGGCTTTTCGGCCGCGATTCTGAAGCTCTCGTTTGACGAGACGATCCCTCTCCAGCCCCAGGCCTCGGTCAGCTCGTCCATCATGCCGGGCCGTTCATGCTCGATCCTGGCGACCTTTGCGCCGGCATGGCGCATCACGTCACGTGAGATGACGGTTTCCGATCCAAACAAGAATGAGAACTCACCTGCGGCGCTCCAGAGCCCCTTGGTGGTTGTGTCGTTGTGTGGGAGAGCCTTGAATCCGCGCTTCCGAAGCCGTATGGGTGACTTCGCGAAGTAGTCCGTATCGTGGACTCCTGCCGTGAATCGTCGCTTGTAGCCGAGACGACTGGACGTCTGAATCACTCCAGACTTCATCGGCTCATCCCAGAAGACGGTCTGCCCGAGCGCCAAGAAAGGTGCGTTGGGGGCAGTCCGGTGCAGCTCAGCAAGAGCTGCTTCCTGGGATTTACAAAACTCTTCCATGCTTAGTTTTTAGGGAGCATTCTCCCCCGACCTTTCGATAAACGCCCTCATCGCTTCGAGAGTTTCCGGGCTTGCGTGGTGCTCCATGCCCTCAGCATCGTGCTCAGCCGTCTCTTCGGGCACTCCTATCTTCATGAGGAACTTCAGCACGATCTCGTGCCGGGTTCTGGCATAGACCGCCAGCTCGGTTCCCTTTTCAGTCAGGAAGATGCTTCGGTAAGGTTCGGATTTGACATACCCTTCCTTGGCCAGCCTTTGAATTGTCTGGCTGACGGTGACCGCGCTGATGCCGAAACGCTCAGCAAGATCGACGGCGCGGGCTTCGCCGCGCTCTTCAATCAAGCTGTGAATCAGCTCCACATAGTCTTCGGCAGTCTCACTGCTGTGATCTGCCCGGATCCTCTGAAAAGGGTTCACTTGGCAGAATTATACGCCTCAGCCAGACCTGAAGCCGCCGAGAGGGCATTGTTGACTTGATTCGGAGCTTCATCGAGGAGGCTTTCCAGCCGGCTGCGATCAGCCCGCAGCGCGCCCATATTGGTGCAGGCCAGTGAGCCAGCGCCCAACCCCAGAAGGATGCACCGATCCATCGGTTCGCCCATTTCCAGTCCGAGCAGGACCCCGGAGCGGAACGCGTCACCAGCACCAGTCGAGTCGATAATCTCCGGGCACTCTATTGCCGGGATACTCCACGATTGCCCGCCAGGCATGGCCGCAATCACTCCGCCTGCACCCAGGGTAACGAGCACCAGGCACCCCTGTTGGGCCGCCCATTCGACCGCAAAATCGTGCATCTGCCCGCGAGAATCCGGGCCATCAACCCAGTTTGGGCTCGTCTGGCAGATGTCGCTCTTCCGAGTGGGCGCACCTTCAAGCGTGTCCATCACATAGGCTCTAGCGCCGCGATCATGTGCCCACTCTATTGCCTTGATCGATGCAGACCCATGGTTGCCGTCTGTGCAGATCCAGTCCCCTCCGGATTCAGGGAGCAGAGCGAGACCGTTCCTGTCCGGCATCTGAGCAAAGCCTCGGCCGAACATCGTGCGCTGTCCATCTGGCTCGACATAGATATGGCAGACCGGCGCGTCATGGTCTCCGCCCGGAAAGACTGCGTCACCGAGGCCAGATGATTCGAGCAGACGCCTCAGGTGCTCTGCGCCTGAACCGACTCCGATTGAATTGCCGACGAGCGTAACGTCCGCGCCAAAGGCTCGTAGCAGCATGGCCGTATTCGCAGCCTCTCCACCGAGAGCGATGGTCTCCTTCCCCAACTCCACGTACTCGCCCGAAGCCGGCAGCCGCTCAATGGGTGAGATCCGGTCGAGACAGATCGTTCCGTAGACGATGACCATTCGCCTGATTGTGCCTCACACCGCCGGGTAAATTCGCAGCATGTTCTGGCTTCAGGTCGGGATCAGCTTCGCTGTTTGGATCGGCGCCGCCTTCTTCGTCAAGTCGAAGACGGACCGCATCAAGGCGTGGATGGTCTTGAGGCCAACCGGCACGCGCAAAGTGATGGGAACCGTGGGGTTTGTCATCGCCATCGTTGTCCTCGCTGGCATCCTGACGCCCATCGCTGGCTCGGACGGGATAGGCAAGGATGGATTGGCCCTGTGGGCCTGGCTGTTGGTTACAGCCGCAGGCCTGCTGTTCACCCTGATTCAAGCGATCTCCGCAGCAGCAATTCTCAGCCTGCTGTTTCAGGGAGAAACCAATGAGCTGCCCGACACGTCAGAACCCCACGAGAGCCCAGGTCCATGAAGCGTTTCGCAGTCATCTTAGTCGCCCTCTTCGCATTTTCATTCTGTGCCACGGCACAGGTTCAGACCACTGTCCCGGGATCGGAGCGGGCCGACAAAATCCAGAAGAAAGTTGAGGAGCTTGAGCTGCTCAACCAGCTTCTGCCCGTTCTGCTCACCAAGGACCAGCTCAGAAAGATGCTGCCGGTGATCGAAGAAGGCAGGAAGCTTGAGCGCGACCTCATGAAGGAGGAGATCAAGATCATGAACGGTCTTGAAAAGACCCTCGACACGGCGATCTCCGATGGCTACAAGAAGAAGAAGGTCCCCAACAAGGAGATCATGACGGAGGTCTTCACCGCCTACAGAAGGATGGCGAATGCAAGAACCGCTCTCGTGGGCATGTACGTTGGGAAAGTCCTCGCGGTGGTGAATGAAGAGCTTGACGAAGGTCAGCGAAAGGCAGCGGCTGGTTCGATTCCGCTCAGCGCATTTGGGGCGGGCGTTGACCCTGAAAAGATCACCGACGAGCTTCGGCTCCAAGAATGGGTGAAGCGGGTTGTTCTGGCTCCTGCGGCCTATCCAGTACTCCTGAAACTCTACAAGGGCTCGTAGCCAGCCAGCTCGACTCAGGCGGCCCAGCAGATGCTTCTGCCGGGCCGTTTTTGTGGGCCCCAAGGCCTGAACGGGAACCCGGCAGCGCCTGAGCCCCGTATCCACCCACAAGTCGAGACCTTTCTCGGTTGGAGTACTTACAGTTTCATTTATTGCCCGGTCCGGCTTGGGTGTGAACAATGAAACTGAATTCAACAGCAGCCGCTATTTTTGGCCTACTCCTGACCGCAGGATGCGGCTCACCCTTTTCCTACGAAGCGAACATGGTTCAGGATGGTGAGGTCTGGTCTCCTGATCTGATCTCAGCACCAAAATCGCTCCGATCCGACAGCTTCACCCAGGACCCCAACAGCCTTCGGCGCGAATCCACTCTCGTTGTGGCCAACACGTGGTCAGAAGCACTCTCAATCGCCGCAAATCAGAGCAGACCGCTGCTCGTTTTTGAGGACGACGGCTCCGAAGCGGCAAAGAGTCTTCTCGCACGATCTCAGACCCAAGGCTTCAAAACGGCTGTCTCGCGCACGGTCTTTCACCATCGCACTTGGCACTCCGAATTCCCCTTCGAGCGGCCCTGCCTGAGGATCCTCAACTCAAGGGCTGAAGAAGTCGGCAGGCTCTACGCGGATGAGCCGCTGCACGTTCTGTCGCAGAGAATGCAGGAGATCTATCGCCTGCCTGCATACGCTTCACCATAATTGAAGCATGTTTGACGAATCGTTGGAGGAGGCCTGGCTCCGCAAGTATGGAGCGGCCCCTCCCAACGGCTCTCCGGAGCTGGGCCGACTTCTCACGCACCGATCCGTGCGTGATTTTTCTTCTGAGCCTGTTCCGGAGGAGACCGTGGCAGGCCTGATTGCCGCAGCACAGAGTGCATCTACTTCCAGCAACCTTCAGCTCTGGTCGGTGATCAGTGTCCAAGATTCGGCTCGACGCACTGAGGCCGCCAAGTTGTGTGGAGACCAGAAGCAGATTCACGATGCTGCCTGGTTCTTCGCCTTTGTCGTCGACCACGCACGGCTGAGATCATTTGCCGCGGAGGAGCCAGATGCGCTCGGCTCGAATGAGTTCTTTACGATGGCCGTGGTGGACGCAGCGATCGCTGCTGAACGGATGGTCTGCGCCGCTGAATCGCTCGGTCTGGGCGTGTGCTACATCGGGGCGCTTAGGAATCATCCTGCAGAAATGGCGGAGTTCTTGAACCTGCCTGCAGGCACTTTTGGAGTCTTCGGTCTTGCCCTTGGATGGCCAGCGGAAGACTGCACGGCAGCGATGAAGCCACGCCTCGGACAGGAAGTGATTTGGCATCGCGAGAGCTATAACCATGAGCAGGATCCGACCGATTACAACCAGCGCATGGCGGCCTTCTATGAAGAGCAGCATATGAGGGCGTCGGTCACATGGTCGATGCGCTCAGGTCGGAGGGCGACGAAGCCGAAGCTGGGCGGTCGAGCGGACCTCAAACCGTTCCTCGAATCGCAGGGCATGGACCTCGAATAGAAAAAATGCCCCGCCATAAGGCGGGGCCATGTTGGACCAGTATGAAAATGAAGGCTGGTTAGTCGCCGGAGCGCTGCCGGCGAAGGAAGGTCGGAATGTCGAGGTCAATCTCGTCGAGCTCCATCGGCATCTGACCGCGATTCGGCTCTGCGCCTGCTTCTTCTCTAGCCGCAATCACGGGGACTGGGGCCGGAACAAGCGGCTGAACATCTGGGACGATCGCTTCGGGCTCAACAGTCTCCGTTCTGCGTCGCGGCTCTGGTCGCCGTGTCGTCGCTCCAAAGACCTCTTCTTCTCTCGGTCGCTGATCCGTGCCGCCAAGGCCAGCGGCCAGGATCGTCACCCTGATCTCATCCTGCATGGATGGGTCAGAGACGTGGCCGAGGTAGATGTCGCCGGAATCTGAGTCGATGTACTGCGACAGGTGAGCCATCACGTCCTGGATCTCGCCCAGGGTGAAGTCGTCGCCCGCTGTGACATTGACCAGGAGCCGCTTGGCGCCTTCCAGACCTGTCTCGAGCAGCGGTGAGTTGGCGGCAGCGATTGCGGCGAGCTCTGCCCGTCGGTCGCCTGTGCCGGAACCCATTCCCATGAGCGCGAGGCCTGCGCCCTTCATCACAGCCTTGACATCTGCGAAGTCGAGGTTGATGATTCCCGTGCGCAGAACGATGTCGCTGATTCCCTGCACGCCCTGCGTGAGGATCTCATCGGCTCTCTTGAAGGCCTCGCCGATCTTGGTCGAGACCTCAACGGTCTCCATCAGCTTGTCATTCGGGATCACGATGAGCGTGTCGACTTCGGCCGCGATGCGCTCGGTGCCGGAGTTGGCGGCAACCTTGCGCTTCGGGCCTTCAAAGATGAACGGTTTCGTCACAACTCCAACTGTGAGAATGTCCATCCGATTTGCCAGTTGGGCGACGATCGGTGCAGCTCCGGTACCCGTGCCGCCGCCCATACCAGCCGTGATGAAAATCATGTCCGCGCCATCGAGAATCTCGAGAATCTTCTTCTCAGATTCTTTGGCTGCCGCAGCGCCCTTTTCAGGATCGCCGCCAGAACCGAGGCCGCGCGTGAGGCTCTCGCCGAGCTGAAGCGTCGTGTCCGCTTTGCAGTAATCGAGCGCCTGAGAGTCGGTGTTCATGGCGACGAACTCGACTCCTTGGATGCCGGATTCAACCATTCGGTTGACTGCGTTGCAGCCAGCACCGCCAACGCCGATCACCTTGATCACGGCCTGTTCTTCAAACAGATTTGTTGGGTTCATTTTATGTGGTCCTAAACGAAGCAGATCAATCCGCCTGCGAATCTGTCTCAAAGACGGGGCTGCGCGGAAGAAAGCACCTAGGGCCCAGCTTGAATCGGGAGATTTTTTCCACACAGCCTTAGCCGAGTATCCTGAGCGGCATGAGTCATCCCAAAGTCGGGATCATCATGGGTTCGCACAGCGATCTCGATGCCATGCAGGCAGCCGAGGACACCATGAAGGAATTCGGCGTCCCCTACGAGCTTGAGATCGTCAGCGCCCACCGCACGCCGCTGAAGATGGTCGAGTACGCATCCACCGCCCGCGAGCGTGGCCTGCAGGTCATCATCGCTGGTGCGGGCGGGGCTGCCCACCTTCCCGGGATGGTCGCCAGCATGACGACTCTGCCTGTTATTGGGGTTCCGGTGCAATCGAAGGCTCTGAGCGGGGTTGATTCGCTCTATTCGATCGTGCAGATGCCCGCCGGTGTGCCGGTCGCGGCTGTCTCCATTGGGAACAGTCGAAACGCAGGGCTGTTGGCTGTTAGGATTTTGGCCACGACTGACTCAGATTTGGCCTCCAAGCTTGCGGAGTTCCACGACGCTCAAGAGAAGATGGTGGAAGCGAAGAACGAGGAGCATTCACGACGTGGCTGATCCGATATTGATGGATGGCCGTGCGCTCGCTCGCGAGGTGCGCGCTGACCTGAAAGAGCGGTCTTTGGGGTTGCGTGCTAAGGGTGTTGTTCCTAGGATTGAAGCCATAGTTGCTGCGCAGGACCCAGCAAGCCTTGCCTATGTGAACATGAAGCGCAAGTGGGCTGGCTGGTGCAAGATCGAAAGCGGCGAGTTCTCGGTTACACCTGACGTGACTCATGAGGAGCTTCTGGCTCGCGTTCACGCTTTAAATGCTGATCCTCTAGTTCACGGCGTGCTGATCCAGCACCCGCTTCCAGCTCACATCAATGAGCCTGAGATCCTTGAAGCTCTCGGGCCAGAAAAGGATGTTGACGGCATCACTTCGGCTTCCCTTGGTCGGCTCACCGCTGGCCTGCCCGGATTCCGGTGCGCCACTCCGCTGGGCATCACCAAGATTTTGGATAAGTACTCAGTGGACTGCACTGGGAAGAACGCCATCGTGATCGGCCGCAGCGTCATCCTCGGCAAGCCGATGGCTCTGATGCTGCTGGAGCGGAACGCGACAGTCACCATCGCCCATTCACGGACTGTCGGGTTGCCTGAATTGGTTGGACAAGCAGATATCGTGGTTGCAGCGGTTGGCCGAGCCGAAATGGTCAAAGGCGACTGGCTCAAGCCAGGCGCCGTCGTGATCGACGCGGGCTATAACAAGGTTGAAGGCAAGGGTCACGATGTCGGCGACTGCGAGTTTGCCTCTTGTTCGCAGGTGGCTTCGATGATCACGCCGGTTCCCGGCGGAGTCGGGCCCATGACGGTCGCCAGCCTGCTGGCGAATACGGTTGAGTCTGCTGAGCGGGTCTAGAAAAGTCCGAACCGTATTCCATTTTCCGTAATATGGAATACGGTCCCTCAGCGACGAACCCAAACCCAGTAGAATCCGCCGAAGCTTCACTATGAAGAATCTCAGAGCACTCCTGGCTTTGGCATCCGTGACGACCATGGCGTCGATCGCGGCTGCGCAGAGCAGCACAGCAGTTCCCACGTGAACCGGATGACCCGGTGAAGGGAAGTTCCTCGGTTCGGGGGACATTAA
>JALGYA010000183.1 GCA_029824475.1 Fimbriimonadia bacterium
CATGAGCTCTTCCAGGAGGCTGCAAGCATCGACAGCGGTCTGCGCATCTTCCAGTCCTACCTCTGGACTTCGGTCTACCTTTCCCCAGAGAATTCCCTCAAAGTGAGGGAAGGGATCGTGGACCTTGTCGACTTGGCTGAAAGGCTGGCTGAAACAGATCCTGAAGCAAGGGCCGACGGGGGCTACATCCGTGTGAGGCTGCAGGCCACAATGTTCCCCACCGCTGGTGAGAGCACGAAGGTCATCAAGGGAAACGGGCAGGAAGAGGACTAGAGGTAGGGCCTCTCCCCCTTTTTGTATCTCTTCACTATAAGTGATTTTCTTATATTTTCCGTTCATATAAGAACAAGCCAAACGTGAACAAGATGGAGTTTGTCCCCGGTGCACCCCTTGATGACTTCACATCCAACACGCTGGGAAGCCTCAGCCAGAACGTGCTGCCAGAGATCTTGAGAACCTAAATCGCAGCCGCGATAACAGCCTGGGCTTAGTTCTCCTTCTCACAACAAAGCGGCGGTCGGCTCCGGCCGCTCTCCCCTCTTTTTGATGACTTTGCCGTGCTCCGCACGAATACACTCAATGGAGATCATGGAGGAGGCGAGGTTCCCGCTGAGAATTAGAAGGGGAGGGGTGACCCGCGATGACGCCATGGCGCATGCCGAAGATGTATTTCGATACGTTTTCGCCCGAATGGGTTCGGTTGAAGAGACTGAGGACATCGTCATGGAGGTCATCCAAGCTGCGCTTGAAGACACTCAGCTGGCCAAAAGCCGACTCTTGATGCTGCGAAATGCTCGGAATCGAGTTATCGACCGACTGCGAAAACGCAGAGTTCGCGAAGGCTACAGCCCAGAGGACAGCGATTCCCAATCGCCCGACCTCGACCTTGTCGTCAGGATCAAGCAGGTGCTCTCAGAAATGAGTCAAGGCAACTCTGACCTGATCGTGCTGAAGTACGTCCACGGGCTCACTTCAGGCGAGATCAGCAGACTTACAGGATTGACAAAGGCAGCCGTGAACAGCGCGCTGCAGCGGGCGAGAGAGGAATTTAGACTCCTCGCGCCAGATCTCCAACCAAACCAAGGAGATGAAAATGTCTGACAAGCAGATGAAGAGACTGTTCGCTGAATACAACCAGCGAACTGAAGTGCCGGAGAAATTCCGGTCACCGAAACGAGGTCTTAGCAGGGGATCGAGGTTGAAATGGGTGACCTCAAGTGCCTTTGTACTTGCGGCGACGGCAGCGGTAGTTCTCTGGCCCAAGCCGACACTGGCCTCTAGATTCGAGTTGATCGACCATGCGATTACGAACGCTTGGTCGATGAAGTCGACCGCGATCCAGCACCGAAGCTCAGGTGATCGTGTCACGAGGACAACGGCCTACTACAGAGGCAAATGGCGCCTTGACGGATTCCTCGGCACGAATCTGGAGAACACCTGGATTCACTCGGATGGCAAGGCGGCCATTTGGTTCAAGCGCGATGACTTTGCGACGATCGGCGAGCCGTACGGCTCGTTCAACGATGTTCCGCGAAAAGCGCTCGACTATGTGCTGGAAAACACCAACTATGGGTCAGTCAGCGAGGAGCGGAAAATCAGCCTTGGTGACACTGAGGTTTGGCAGGGTCGAGAGGTCTACAAGATTCTGGCGACTCGTTCAAACGGGATCTACAACGCAGAGATCATCGTTGATCAAGCGACGAACCTTCCTATCAGGGCCGACTATGAGTACACGGTGGACGGCAGGACAGAGAGGTACTCCAGAGAATACGAGTGGAACCGGGAATTCGACGAGGACTTCTTTGATGCCTCCAGCTTCCCTGTGGCGCTTATCGATCGAGATGCCGAGCTGCAGCAGGTCGCCGAGGAATGGCGCGAACCAATAACGACAGTCGAGTTCGGAGATGCCTCTTCTCAGCTTCGGAACATCTTTGTCTCTGAGACTGGGGTGGTCTTCTTGGCCTATACCATTCATGAGAATGAGGAAGGCAGAGCTCCCATTCCTGCATCGATCACGGACGATCAAGGGAACGTCTATGGCCGAACACTCGAGTACGCCCCCGGAGGCCTCTATGGAGATACTCTCTCCTCGACAAAGCAGATCGCCTACGGCGGAGGAGTCCCGCGATTTTCTGTCTTCGTTCCAGCAGATCCAGGCCCAATCGCAGCCGAAATCAACATCGGCTGGCAGATGGGGCGTCCCACCTGGCCGGCTTCCTCGGACAACGATCCAGAGTTTAGTGGCGAGACTGCTCACACAGTGTTGGCGGCACCCAGAACCGCAGATCAAGAGTTCCCTGACTACTCTGCTGCGCTCGTCCTCGACCGATATCACTGGCAGAAGCGAATCGAAATCGCCCGGACCAGGTCAGAGCTGCTTTTCCAGGAAGGGCAGCTAAAGGAAGCTGTCAAGTGGGGATGGATAGCCTACTCCCGCTACGGAGACCACATCCCTCGCATCGGCTTCCGCGAACTCCCGCTGGTCTACGATGCCTTAGAGGCCGCAGGAAAACTGGAAGAGGCAGAACAGGTGCGGGCTCGTTACGAAAAGGAGAAGCTGTTCGACGAAGAGTACACACGGGGATAGTCGCCGAACGTCACGGCAAGGCAGCACAGGCCAACTCCTTCGCTGCCTCCCCTTCACCCTGACTTGAACCTGCAGGCGTACTGCAGGTCCCAAAATTGCACGCTCAGATTCGCTCAAGTCCTAGCCTTTGACGACGAGAAAAGCGCACAATAGCTTGCAATGTCCGAGTCGCTCGCTGCATATCCGTCCATCATCCAGGGAGGGATGGGCGTCGCTGTTTCTAACTGGCGACTCGCAAGGGCAGTTTCGATGCGCGGCCAGCTCGGCGTCGTCTCAGCAACCGGCATCGATACGGTGCTGGCCAGACGGCTTCAATTGGGCGATGTCGGCGGGCACATGCGGCGTGCATTTGACGCCTTCCCCTTCAAAGACATCGCAGATCGAGTCTGGAACCTCTACCATCGGGAAGACGGAAAGGTCGAAGACAAGGCCTTCAAGTCGAAGCCGATGCCGGTGATGAAGCCGGGCAGAGCATTGAACGAGCTGATCGTCGTCTCCAACTTCGTTGAGGTATTCCTCGCAAAGCAGGGGCATAAAGGACTCGTCGGAATCAACCGACTTGAGAAGATCCAGCTCCCCACCATCCCCTCGCTCTACGGAGCGATGCTGGCAGGCGTCGACTACGTTCTGATGGGCGCGGGCATCCCTCGCGAAATCCCTCGGATTCTCGACTCACTGTCGAGGCTCGAAGAGACCGATATCCCGATTAACGTAGAAGGCGCGGAAGCTGGAGAGCGATTCGTAAACACCTTCGACCCCAGAGATTTTGCGGATCACGATGTTGACCACCTGCCTAAACCAAAGTTTTTGGCGATCGTCTCATCCAGCACCTTGGCGATGTCCTTGGCCAAGCGCTGCACGCCACCGGTTGATGGCTTTGTAATTGAAGGCCCGACCGCAGGCGGCCACAACGCTGGTCCTCGCGGCAAGATGATGCTCGACGACAACGGAGAGCCCATCTACGGCGACAAAGACGTCCCAGATTTTGAGAAGTTTGTGAAGCTCGGCCTGCCCTTCTGGCTCGCTGGCTCATGGGGCGAAAAGGGCAAGCTCGCCACAGCCAAGGCACACGGCGCCGAAGGCATCCAGGTCGGCACGGCCTTTGCATTTTGTGAAGAATCTGGCATTGTGCCGGAGGTCAAGAATGAGGTCATTGACAAGGTCCTCCACGGCGGCTTGACGGTGTTCACAGACCCTGTGGCATCGCCGACTGGGTTCCCGTTCAAGCGGGTGGATCTTGACTCTTCAGTTGATAAGAGCCGCAAGCGCATCTGCGATCTCGGCTACCGCAGAACCGCCTACAAGCAGGAAGACGGCAAGATCGGCTATCGCTGCGCCAGCGAGCCGGTTGAGGACTACGTCAAGAAGGGCGGTAAGATCGAAGACACCGTCGGACGCAAGTGCATCTGCAACGGCCTACTCGCCACGGCCGGCATGCCGCAGGTCCGCAAGGGTGTTATCGAGCAGAACATCGTCACTGCTGGAAATGACATCGAGCATCTCAAGCAGTTCTTCAAAGAAGGCGCCACCAGCTACACCGCTGGCGACGTTATTGATCAGCTGCTGGCTTAATTCTTCCTTGGCCTGAGGGAGATTGACGTCACATTGGCTGCCTGCGGCATGACGTCCCACTTCTCTCAAGGTCTGCACTAGCGCGGGTTCTATGTCCAGCCAACCATTAGCTGCGGTCCCTTTGAAGAAGTAATGGGCGTTGAGGCAGGCTGGCTGAGCTGTATGACTTTGAGCTGTAAGAAGGGTGATCAGGTCGAAAACGTCTGGAAAGTCAGACCGAGGGACGCCGCTCTGATCGAAGTCCGGCCGGCTTTGGGGCCATTGAGTTATGTCTCTTCAGACATGGCACGCGTATCACGGACCCAATGCCAAAGATCGCGGCGGAAACTCTCAAAGCGGTCAAGGGCTTGGCCGCATACAGGCTGAAACCAGGACAAAGAATTGCCTCGCTAGACTATTGGTTCACTCATCCAGACGGAACATCCAGTTCCGTCCACCGCGCAAAAAGCCAAGAACTGTGCCCTGCTCACCCGAAGACCCCCTTCCCTTATCCCATCTCAGCTCCAGAGAAAGATGTAATGGAGTGGAACGATCATTCGTCGGATGGTTGGAGGACCGGCCAACCCGGACCAACTGGAACTAAGTAATGTCGATGCTTGCCGTGATGTTTCTAGCACATGAAGCTTTGTATGTCAAGAGTCGAGAGCCGTACTGGCCTAAGGTTGAAGTGGTCAAGATTGACAGCTCCCTTGAAATTGGATACATTCAACCGATTTCAAACGCTGTGAAGACGGATGCGGGATGGCATCTGGTCTTTTGGGGAGGCCTCATCAACGCAAGTACCAGTGAAGAGATTGGGCGTTTGCCGCTGGACGGTCATGTTCTAACCATCGACATCGATGTTTCTGAAGACGAGATCACTCGATCTGGGAAACAAGATACCAGCTTGACCTCCCGATGGAGCAGTTTGCTGGGCACGGAGCACGATGTGGAGTCCGGTTCTCAATCGTTCAACGTGAGAGTCTCCGCGGTAGGCGCAACCTCAGATCAAGTTGTTTTGAGAGGGCGCCCCGACGAGTATGGATCCGACAACAGCCACACCTTCGTCGCGAAATGGAATGGCAACGAGCTCTTCGATGTCAAGCTAGTTGAAGACCTCGGAATGGATGAGTTTCGCTTTGTGGGCTGGGATCGAATCATGCGCGTCCCATTGACTGGATATGACCTGATGGCCTTCCATGACTCAACCTACGATCGCACCTTTGCGTTTTATCAAGCACATCTGGTGCCTCACGCGGCAAGCGTTCACTTGAAAGGCCTCAGAGAAGCGAGGCAATGGCTGCGCGACTACCTTGTGCTGCGGAACTCTGTTGCCATCATTGGTGATGAGCTGTTTGTAGTCGGTACTGGTCACGGGAGGGCTGGGAAGAATTACTGGACAACGTTCTCTCTGGGCTGCTTCAGTGCAAGTGGATTCAGGCAGCTGGACCTGAGGGACGACATCGTAGCCGTCACGACCACAGATTCTGGCTACCTCTTGATGGTGCCCCGCGACGAAGAGTTCAGGGACTTTCTACGATCGGTAAGAGCCGAGGCGGCTGAGAAAGATTAGACGAGCTAAGAAGACGTAGAATTCGTGACGCCGATAAGCAGCTTCAGATATCTCGGTGCGGCAGATTCATTGAGCATCCCTTCCGTGAATGTAGTCGTGCTCCATCTTTTTTCCGTCAAGGATCTTTTGAATCTGGAGGTATGCCGACCTGACTAGATCAGCATTGTGGATGATGTCACCGTCGTAATGCGGAAACACCTCTTCCGGACTCGGCCAGCCTTCGTCAAACCAATTGGCCCTGGAGAATGAGCCATCTGGCGTCAGAGCAAACAAACTCTGACCACGGCCATCATATACCAGCCGTAGAGTCAAAATGTGCCGGCCTGTTTCGATGTCCCAAAACTCTTGGCCTCGAGCCGTTGGGGCGATGAGCAGGTTCGGTTCGACAAGAAAGAACTCTTGCCACCACATTCCCTCTGGGTGCCTCAGTTCCTTCACGAGTTTGCCGGTTAGAATTGAGTACACGTTCATGGTTTTGCGATCACCGGATCTCGTAGCACAGGTGATCCCTGACCAAGCGAACTGCCTCCCTCGCTCAAGCTCAATCCAGAGTGGAGCCTTAGGTGTCCACTTCGCAACCATTTTGGCGGGCTCCGAATAGCGTTCGACTCGCTCTCGCAGCACGACCTCTCCGTCTCCATCTGGGCCAACGAGTTCTAGATACTGGGAGCCTTGACGTCCGAATGCGCCGAATCCAGAATCAAGCAAGTGGTTTTCAATTGAGTACAGGTTCGTCACCTTCGAGGATCCATATCTGGTGCTCCAGGATTGGTACGTTTGGAAGAGATCGGCCTCTTCGGAATACGATGCTGGAAGAAACACGTGAGCACCGTCACTTGAAAAGAACGGTTTCTGAGGCAGTCCACCGTTCGTGAGAACGTGAAGAAGGTAGTTCTCAGAGAGAAGGTAGACAGGGCCACCCGGATCTCCAGTTGCTTGGTCGACCGCATACGACGTGCCATCAGGGCTGGCTGTCAGGTTCATAACAGGATAACTAAACTGACCCGTCTGCCAGAGGTGAAGATCGGTCCTTCCAACTCCATCCTGATCTGATGGGAGGTCGACAATGCCGACTCTGCCACTCTGAGTTCCATAGTACAGCTGCCCTTGCCGGCCCACATCAAGTGCTGTTATCCGAGACTCAGCATAGAAGCCGTCACGGACGTGGACTAGAGAATCCGTCTGGAGTGCGATTGACGCAGACAATAAGAACAATATCAATTTATTTTAGTGCTCCTTGGTGACCTGTACATGGAACGTCTCAGCGTTGAAGCAGGTTCTGCTCAACGGGCTTTGTAGATTCCTGGCTTGCTCTCACGTACTGCCCTAGCCAAGTCATTTTGCCATGAAACAGAGCGCGGTTGTGCTTGAGCTATGCTGACTTGGAAGGGAGCTGATTCTCATGAAGGTAGCGAGGTTGTCTCCATCAGAGTTCTTTCATCACCTGAGCTGGCAAGGGAACTCAGCTATGCCACTCGCCCCGCTGGACCTGCTGGCCAACCACCCGCAAGCGGTACAGTTCGCAAGGCGCTTCCGCATGGATCAGCAGCACATCCGCAACTTCTGTATCGTGGCTCACATCGACCACGGCAAATCGACGCTCGCAGACCGAATTCTCGAGCATTGCGGAGCCGTGCGCGGGACTGCTCAAGAGCAGATGCTCGACACGATGGATCTGGAGCGCGAGCGCGGCATCACGATCAAGATGACCGCCGTCCGGCTCTCCTATACGGCCAAGGATGGGCAGGTCTACGAGTTCAATCTGATCGACACGCCGGGTCACGTCGATTTCACCTACGAAGTCTCCCGAGCACTCTTCGCCTGCGAAGGTGCGCTGCTGCTGGTCGATGCCACACAGGGTGTGGAGGCACAGACCGTCGCGAACGCCAGCATGGCGATGAACCAGGACTTGGAGATCATCCCCTGCATCAACAAGATCGACCTTCCCCATTCGGACATCGATATGGCGAAGGACGAGATCGAATCGGCGCTGATGATCGAGGCCGATCACGCCCTGCCCTGCAGCGGCAAGACAGGCGAGGGAATCGACGCAATCCTTGAGTCGATCGTCGAGAACGTTCCGAGCCCGGAAGGCGATCCAGACAAGCCCCTGCGGGCACTCATTTTCGACTCCCACTTCGACAGCTATCAGGGCGCTGTCGCCTATGTCCGCGTCGTTGACGGCTCAGTCAGACCGGGCGACAAAATCCAGATGATGTCGACCGGAAAGACGTTTGACGTCGATGAAGTTGGCGTTTTTCGCCCCAAGCTGGAGCGGGGTCAGGCCCTGGAGGCAGGCGAAGTCGGGTTCATCACAGCCGCCATCAAGTCGATCGGCGACGCTGCGGTCGGCGACACGATCACGCAGGCTGAGGGGCCTGCGAATGATGCCCTGCCCGGCTACCGACAGGCTCAGCCTGTCGTCTACTGCGGACTCTATCCGACGGACCAGGACGACTACGACGAACTGCGAGAGGCGATCGAAAAACTGCAGCTCAACGACGCTTCGCTCGCGTTTGAGCCGGAGACTTCAGCCGCGCTAGGCTTCGGCTTCCGCTGCGGCTTCCTTGGCCTGCTCCACATGGAGATCGCCAGAGAGCGCCTGGAGCGCGAATTCAATCTGGAACTGATTCTCACCGCCCCCAGCGTCGACTACATTGTCCACCAGACCGACGGCGAGGTCAACCACATCAGCAACCCGAGCGAGATGCCTCAGCCGAACCATATCGCCAAGATTGAGGAGCCGATGGTCGATGCGACGATCATGGTGCCGAACGAGTATGTCGGCACGGTGATGACACTCTGTCAGGAGCGGCGCGGTGTCTACAAGAAGACAGAGTATCCATCGCCCAACCGCGCGATGATTACCTATACTCTGCCGCTTGCAGAGATCATTCTCGACTTCTTTGACAAGCTCAAGTCTTCCACCAAGGGATACGCCTCGTTCGACTACGAGCCGACCAGCTACGAGGACAGCGACCTGGTCAAGGTCGACATCATGCTCAACGGCGATCCAGTGGACGCGCTCTCGTTCATCGTCAATCGCAAGTTTGCGTATGTCCGCGGAAAAGCGATTGTCGAACAGCTCCGCAAGGTTGTCCCTCGCCAGCAGTATGAGGTCAAGATTCAGGCTGGAATCGGTTCAAAAGTGATCGCTGCAGATACGATCAAACCCTTTAGGAAGAACGTGATTGCCAAGTGCTACGGCGGCGATGTGTCGCGCAAGCGCAAGCTGCTCGAAAAGCAGAAGAAGGGCAAGAAGCGGATGAAAAACATCGGCTCGATCGAAGTCCCGCAGGAAGCTTTCATGAGCGTCCTAAAAGTTGCCGACTAGCCCGCGACGAGTTTTCTGAACTTGTGCTTGCCAGCCTTGAGGATCTTGCCGTCAAGATCGGCCACCGACATCTTGCCGAACGGGTCGGTGAACTTGGTGCCGTCGACACTCACCGCGCCCTGCTTGATCAGGTTTCTGGCCTTGCCGTTTGACTCGACAAGTTCCAGCGCAACCAGGAGCTGAGCGATGCCTGCGGCGCCATCTTCAACCACTTGGTTAGGAATTGTCGCCTCTTCGGCATCAACCGGCTGCTTCCGCTTGCTGAACGTCTCCACGAAGTACCGCTCGGCCTCGTCTGCCGCCTCAACAGAGTGGTACAGCGCAACGATCTCCTTCGCCAGCCGCACCTTCGCGTCTCGCGGATTCTCGATCGCCTTAGCCTCGTCCATCGGGACATCGGTGCAGAGCTCGAACCAGTTCAAAATCAGGTCATCCGGGATCGACATTGTTCGGCCGAACATGTCGTTCGGTGTGTCGAGGATTGAAACGTAGTTGCCCAGAGACTGCGACATCTTCTCCGTGCCGTCGGTGCCGACGAGCAGCGGGCAGAGCAGCACCACCTGCGGCGTCTGCTTGTACTGCGTCATCAAAGTTCGCCCGACCAAGTTGTTGAACTTCTGGTCGTTGCCGCCGATCTCGACGTCAGCATCCAGGTGGACAGAGTCCATGCCCTGACAGAGCGGATAGAGAATCTCGTGCATCGCGATCGGCTTCTGCTCTTTCAACCGATTGGTGAAATCATCCCGCTCCAGGATGCGTGCAACGGTGTAGCGCGAGGCCAGCTTGATGACATCCTCAAACTGCATCTGCCCCAGCCAGTCCTTGTTGTAGTAGATCTCCGTCTTCTCAGGATCGAGGATCTTGTAGAACTGCTCGCTGACCGCCTTGACATTCCGCTCCACATCCTTGCGGGTGAGCTGCTTGCGGGTCTTGCTCTTGCCGCTCGGGTCACCAATCAACGCCGTAAAGTCGCCGATGATGAGGCACGCCGTGTGGCCAAGCCGCTGGAAGTCGCGGAGCTTACGCAGTACGACAGCCCAGCCGAGGGTGACATCGCTTGCGGTTGGGTCGACGCCCAGCTTGATGCGCAGAGGGCGGCCAAGCTTGAGCTTTTCGGCCAGGTCCTCTTCGCTGATGATTTCTGTCGTCCCGCGACGCAGGATATCGAGCTGGTCTTCGACGGTCATGAAGCCGCGATTTTACCGCTCTAACAGGTGAGGCCCATTCCATCTCCGCCGAAGATGCGAACCCGCTCGTCCGAGTTCGGCAGAAGCTCAACGTGATCCCCGCAATAGTGAAACTGCAGCGACCGTCGGCGCATCGGAGAGTTGTTGGTAGGCGTGCCATGCGGGGTCATGCTGTCAAAGATCAGCATATCCCCGGCCTCCACCGGCGCTGCCACCACTCGGTTCTCAACCGCATAGTCGTCGCAGATCTGCCAGTCCCGGACATTGAAGTGCGGCACGGCACCCTCCTTGTGGCGTCCCGGAACAAAGTGCATGCAGCCGTTCTCGACGGATGCATCATCAAGGGCAATCCACAAACCCACCACCTTGGTGCCCTCTGGCAAATCAAAGTACGCCTGATCCTGATGCCACGGCTTCTCTCGTCCAATGTGCGGCGGCTTGAACAGCGCCATATCCTGAAACAGCTTCGGCTTCGCACCCAGCGCCCTTTCAACCAACCCTAGAATCACGGCATCATGAGACAACGCATCAAGAAATGACTGCTGCTGAACGAAGTTCATCAGTTTGCGAACTGCATCGAGCCGTTCGTCACCCTGCAGCTTCTCCAAGTCGCCCTTGGCGAGGCTCTCGAAGGCGAACTCACAGCGGCCATCATCTTCCAAGCCACGATCTACCAGCTCTGATAAAGCATCCTTGGCCGCAGCCAGCCGAGCAGGATCCAAGACGCCTCTGACCCTCAAGAAGCCCTCGTCCTCAAGACGCTGCATGGCCGATTCATCGACGCCCGCCACACCGTCCACCGAGAACTCATCGATGGACTCCCACGCGTAGGCAGCTTCAGGCGAGGGGACTGCCTCAACCGTATCGACGACGTAGTGTTTCCGGCTCACAACGCAAGTTTAGCTGAACTGGAACTCAGGCGAACCAAAGATCAGCGCAGCTGCGGCATCTGCAGCCTTGGCGCAATTGTCCGCTG
>JALGYA010000184.1 GCA_029824475.1 Fimbriimonadia bacterium
TGTTCGGTGCCTTGTCCGAACTTCGCCCAATCGCGTGCGTGATCACCGCATCCGGCACATAGCTCACCTTCCAGTCCGCATTCCATGCCCGCTGGCACAGGTCAACGTCCTCGCAGTACATGAAGAAGCTGTCGTCCAGGGGCCCGATCTTGTCGAGAGTCTCACCGCGAATAAACAGCGCCGCCCCGGAGACCCAATCAACATCAGCCGGTTCGTCGTGGATGCAGCCCTCCATTAAGTAGTCAGAGGCTGCCTTGTTGTTGGGAAACAGCCGTCCCAAAAGGGTGCTTCTGAACGCCGCCGCAACCGGGTTAGGGAACTGGCGACACGAGTACTGCAGCGACCCATCTGGGTTCAAAAGCTTCGGTCCGATCACCCCGACCTCAGGATTCGCATCCCAGTAAGCCATCAGCGAACGGATCGCCCCGGGGTGAACCACAGTGTCTGAGTTCAGCAGCGCCGCATGGTGCCCCTTGCGTTCGGAAAGAGCCAGATTATGCCCGCCGGTAAAACCCAAGTTGACTGTCTGCTTCAGCGTCCGAAACTCAGGAAACTCAGTCTCCGCCATCTCCGCCGAGCCGTCCGAGCTCGCGTTGTCCACCACCACGACCTCGAAGTCAGCCTCATCCTTCGCCTCCCTCAAGCTCGTGAGGCAGTCGCGCAGATCGTCGATCGTATTCCAGCTGCAGATCGTGATGCTAAGGTCGAAATCCGGCATGGTAGCCCTTGGCGCGTACAAACGCCGCCGCGTAGGAGAGAATCGCCGCAAGCGGCAAGGTCAGTCTCGACACACCATCGGTGTGCTTATAAAGACAACGAACTAGGCTCCTGTGAGACTCCCAAATCATGGCTTTTCGGCGCTTCTTTGTGCTCGCCCCATGATGGTGCTGAACCGTCGCATCCGGGCAGTAGCCGCAGCCATGCCCCGCCTTCGACAGCCGCCACAGCAGGTCCACCTCGTTAAAGAAGATAGGGAAGCTTTCATCGAACGGCGCCTTCACATCCCCAACAGCCTGCAGGGCTGAACGGCGGAACAGCAGGAACGTCCCCATCGGCTGTGGCGCAGAGCCCTCAACAGCATAGTCAAACCGATGCAATGTATAAGAACCAAGCGAAGAACCTGTAAACAACTTATCAAGTCCAGTCAATGCGCCAAGGATGCCAAGCTGCGTCGGGAACCCGCGCACAGACCGCTGAACTGACCCGTCCGGCAGGATCTGCTTGATCCCCAACGCCCCCCAATCCGGGTGTCTGTCCAATGCCGCCAGAGCCGCATCGAGCGACCCATCTGTAAACTCGGTATCCGGATTCAGCGTCAAAAGAAGATCACCCGACGCCGCCCCAAAAGCCAGATTGTTTCCCGCAGCATAACCCGTATTCGCGCCAGGCTCAATCAAATTAACAGCAGGAAACTCAGCGCGAACCATCGCCGCCGAGCCGTCGGAACTCGCGTTGTCCACCACGATCACCTCGTGCTCACACGAGGGAGGGAAGTCATCCAGCGACTTCAAGCAGGCGCGAAGAAGCTCCTCGGTATTCCAGGAGACGATCAGCACGCTCAGCATCGGCTCGATAAATGTACCTGAGCACTTCTGCCTGATTTATGGTGAGACTGCTGAACAGTCCCAGCCGTCAACCGTTATTAAGTCCTGGACCAAGGAGGCGATTCCGGATCGCTTTCGAACGTCTTCGGTATAGTCACGTCTGAGGCACGGAGTCCATCTCTGCCCCAAAACGTCGTCGAACCTGGAGGAAAACAGAAATTGCTGATCGCTAGCGCCGCATGTTCCTGCCTGATAATGAGCAGTGGAGGATTTATTGCATCCAAAGTTCATAAGGTACAGCGCGGAGAGAGTCTGGCGAGAATCGCGAACAGCCTCGGTCTCGGCTACCTCGACCTTGTCGAAGCCAATCCCAACATCAACGCCGATCGCCTGAAGATCGGCACCCCAGTTCGAATCCCGGCCAGAACTGAGCTCCCGACCGACGTCATCCTCGCGGCCTTCATCGAGCCAGATGAGCCGACCAAGCCGAAAGAAGGCGTCTACGTCGTCCGCAACGGCGACACCGACTGGTCGATCGCACCCAAGTTTGATATCAGCCGTGACAAGCTGACGCAGCTCAACCCCAGCGTCAACTGGCGCCGCCTCCAGATCGGCCAGCAGCTCAACGTGCCGCTCACCGATGGCTCAGACCCGGCTAAGGTGCTGATGGCGTCCTACACGCCGCCGAAGCAGTCTTCACAGCCCGTCACCTACACGGTCAAGTCCGGTGACAACGACTGGGTCATCGCATCCCGACTCGGAATCAAGCCGAGCGAGCTGCGCTCCATGAACCCCGGCATCAACTGGCGCAGACTCCAGATCGGCCAGAAGCTGAACGGACCAGGGGCCTCCGGCGACCTCGGCCTCCGCAGCACCCGCGTGGTCGTCAAGAGCTCCAGCGTCAACGTTCGAGCCAGCGCCACCGTCAACTCTCGCAGGGTCTCCGCAGTCAGCCGAGGCCGCACCGCCAGCGTCATCGACCGCAAAGGCGACTGGTACAAGCTCAAGTTTTCATCCGGCCTCGTCGGCTGGGTTCGCGGCGATCTCATCAGAGAAGCGACTTCAGCCGAAGCCGCCTCAGCATCCCGCTCCCGACGCAGCTCGAGCAGCCGCTCCAGCGGACCGATCGCTTCGAACAGCCCGCTTGCAACATCTTCACTGGTCGCGACTGCCAAGTCTTTGATCGGAACACCCTACAAGTGGGGCGGAACGTTCATCCCTGCGAAGTACCGGTCCAGCGCGCTCACATCGCGTGGCGGCGGCCGATACTCATCCAGCCGGCCCAACGGCGCACTCGACTGCTCTGCATTCGTGAAGGTCGTCTACGGCGTTCACGGAACCAGTCTGCCGCGCACATCCGCGTCGCAGTCCGGCATCGGTTCGTATGTGCCCAAGTCCAAGCTTGAGGTCGGCGACCTCGTCTTCTTCAAGACGCGCCGCAACACGCGCGTCAGTCACGTCGGCATCTACATCGGCAGCGGCCAGTTCATCCACGCCAGCAGCGGCGGCGGCAAGGTCCGCATCGACAAGCTCAGCACCAGCTACTACGCCAAGCGCTACGTCACAGCACGTCGCCCCAGCGTGAAGAAATCAGCAGCGCCCAAGCCGGCCGATCCGGTCAAAGCAGCAGAGCAGGAAGCACAGGCCAAGATCGCCGACTCAAATGCAGCCGACAAAGCCGCAATGAAGAAGGCCCTGGGCCAATCGGGCGGCTAGCCGGTCGTTCGCCCCATAGACTTGAGTTTGACGGCCTCCAGCCGTCAGAATGCACTAGCAGTGTGCTCCGGTGGAGTAGCGGTTCAACTCGTCACTCTTTCACAGTGAAGATCGCGGGTTCAAATCCCGTCCGGAGTACCAACTACCCCAGGTCATTTGATCTGGGGTAGTTCATTTTAAGGGGTGTTGGAATTCTGGTCCCCTCTCCTCCTCGTTTGAGAGGAGGAGAGGGTTAGGGTGAGGAGGTTCTTAGTTCTGGACTCTCCCCCGCGCACGGCGGGGAGATTGAGAGGGGGGCGGGAGCGGAGCGGACGGTCTTAGCACTAGCCGCCAGCTAGCCGAACCCAGGCAACGAGACACCAACCCCCGGCGTAGACAAACCATGCGGAAAGCTGCACCGCACGGAAAAGGGAGGCTTATCGCCGAGCGAAACAACGCGATCTGCTGCGATGTCCTGGATGCCTGGTTCGACCCTAGCCCACGGGCGATCGAGGCCTTCAACGCATCGGGCCTCACCATGCGCACGAGCCCTGATGTCGATGGCCAGCCCCTCATCGAGACCATCGCCAAAACCAGAGGCATCGACCCGACCAGCCCCACGAGGGTCCAAATCGACGTAGAATTATAAGCCAGGTCTTGGCTCCGAAGACTGTGCAGTGACAAGAGCGCTAGGCCAAGGGGCGTCTTCAATTTGGAAGAAAGCTAAAAATCGCGCCCACGATGAATCGACTGAATAATGTGCTTCAAATCAGAAGGGATCTCACTTTTCCGTACTTCCTGAGCAAGCCTGACGCGACTCAGCATAGTACCGTAACTGGCCTGGCTCCACGCACTCAGCTGGCTCAACACTTCTTTCCCAGGGCAGATCGAGAGCCGATCTTCCAGGGTCTCCCATCTCGACGAGACGAAGTCCTTGGCTGTGAGATAGAGTTTCGCTCCGTCCCATTGCGGTTTCCAGTTCTTTATAGCATCAACGTACGATCCGATGAGGCCTTCCTTGAGCCCATCCGTGATATCCTCCAGCTGGGTCAAGATGTCCTCGATAGCAGGTTTCCCTTTCCTGCGCCGACTCATCAGGTAACGCAAAATGGCATTTGGTACGAGCAGGTAATTCTCGATCTCTTTGTGATCAAGAATAGCAAGATTCACGTCTTGTGCAATCGCGCTCTCCATTAGCTTTGATCTGACCTCTGGAATCGCGTAATCTCCGTCGAGAATACAATAGACTTTGATTGTCGCCGCCTTGTCACCACCAGCTTGGAACGATTTTGACGCGCCAACGGCCTGTTGCCAGTTGCCCTTTCCTTCGAACGGCCAATTCGGAATGTGCCTGAGAGGAGAAATTGCCTCGGGATAGAGCGTGCCATGAAATGCGTTGAGATACTCCATGTCATTTCCTTCAACGAGGAGGCACTTTTTGGTGGTAGCCAGTCTAGCCAAAGTGAGATTGTGAGAACTCCCAAGATGTGAGAGCAGATTGCTAATCAGATCGGAGTCACCCATTGGCCGGAGATGGGCGCGAGACTTGCTGACAACCACTATTTGATCTGCCAAGTACTCAGACATGATTTCAATAGAATGAGTTGCGATAACCGACTGGCTAAACCTAGTCTGTACTAGTCGGGTGATTTTTCGTTGCATATCGGGATGGAGGTAAACATCTGGTTCGTCCAATACAACGAAGTCATCTGCCGAATTTTCAGCAATGAACAGAAGGCACTGCAACCAAATCTGAAGGCCGTCGCCCATCGCGGCCAGTTCACCTACGAAGGACTCTCGGACCTGCATTCTCAAATATTGACTCTGCAAGAGAGGTGCATCGATCCGCAACTCCTTCCACGTAGATTCCGCAAGTACTTTGACCCGCGTGAAGAGCTCCGAGTCATAGAACAACTTGTTTCGAAAGTGCCGAGGGGCGAGGCGAGGAGGTGCAGCCTTGACTCTGGCGGCAGTGACGAATTTTTCGCTAGATTCTGCTGGGGCGAATAAGGGGGAGACCCTTATCCGAGGAAGAGTGATGAACTTCGCTTGGTGAGCCGAGGCAATCCAACTTCCATCCGGCATTTGGGCTCCGCAATAAAAACTGTGTTCGTCCTGGATGAATAGGTGCAATTTTGCGTTGTCATCGGTCGTAATGCAAAGCGACGATGGAGGCTCTCCATATCGGTGGGTTATCGGAATCCGCTCCACTCCAAGTTGCCCAACTGGAAGAGCGAAGGAATGAGGCATCTTGGATTCGAGCCACCCTGGTGAAGGCCGGTACGCAGCGGAACGGAACCTAGAAGTGGCAAGTGACATGTAATAAAGGGCTTCGACGCATGTTGACTTGCCAGCATTGTTTTGGCCGATTAGAAGCGTATGATCAGTAAGCGTGATTTTTGTATTTTTGTATGCTCTAAAATTGGTTAGCTGAAGTGTCTTTATCATTGGTATTCATATTATACAGTGTTTTCATTGGGATGAAGTGTGAGAGGATAAGAGTGAAATTGAGAGCCTTGGCGCGATCAGCGTTCAGCCTAAACCCCTAAACCAAAGGCCGACCTGCCGCCCCAGCCTCAGGGACAAACAGCTCCGCCTCCAACCCCAACTCCCCAAGCCTAGAGCAGAGATCCTCGCAGCCGGGCTGCTCGGTTGCGTAATGTCCGCTCGCCAACACAGTCATCCCGCTCTCGGAAGCCTCGAGCGCGATGTTTTGCGGAACCTCGCCGGTCACAAAAGTATCCGCTCCGGCCCGGAGAGCAGCCTTCCACTCACCAGCAGCAGCCCCACCAACAACAGCCACACGAGAAACCTCTGAAGATGCACCAGCCCACAACATGCTCGCCGTCCCCAACCTCTCATTCACCGAACCCAAAAACGAACCAAGAGACATAGGCGAAACCAAACGCCCAACCCGCCCCGCAGGCTGCCGAGCTTTCTGCGCCAGCGCGTACACATCATAAGCCGGCTGATCATAAGGATGAACCTTCATCAAAGCAGACTCAACCCGAGAACGGCAC
>JALGYA010000185.1 GCA_029824475.1 Fimbriimonadia bacterium
ATCGGATGGAAGGGCGTCAACTACGCCAAAGACATCATCATGAGCAGCATCCTAACCTGAGGACTGCTCCTTCTTGAATTTCCAGCGCCGGAACACCGGCGTCCAAAACATCACGATCCCGGTCACGCCCAGCACGAAGAGCCCAACGGCAACCACTGGCAGTATCCAGTCGTGGAGGGCGTCCCCGAAGAAGCTGAGGTCGTGGAGGTCTTCCATAAGCTGATCGTTCCGCTGGCCGGTGCTCAGCACTTCGCCAGTTCCAGCATCAACCTGAACCTCTCGGTAGCCGTCCTTGCTGGTCACCTTGAATAGGTTGTCCTTGGGGCGGTACTCCATTCGGTCGACATCGCCCGGCTCTGCAAGCTCCGCGTATCCTGCTGTGAACGCCGACTCCATCGCCGCGTCGATGCTGATGATATCGGCTTCGGTTTCCACGGCCGTGCCCTCCATCGTCGGAGGCCGCACCCAGGCAAGCTTAGACTTGAGCCCGAGGAAGAGACCTGTGCCCGAGATGAGCACGAGGAACAGGCACGCAAATACGCTGATCCACTTGTGGAGCTTTCTTGAAAACCTAAACATCTGCCTGCTTTTCGCCCGCTAGCGTTGCGAGCCTCACGAGGATATGGACGTAGATTCGGGCCATTTTGTGCAGATGCTCGACCTTAAGTCTCTCGTCATTTTCGTGCGCAGGGCCGTCGCCGGCCCAGCCGGTGCCGATAGCCACCGTGTTGGGCACAGCGCGCGCATAGGTGCCGCCGCCCATCACTCCGGGGTCTGGAGTCTCTCCAGTCTCCGATGTGTAAACCTCGGTGATCGCGTTGACCATCGGGTATGACTTGTCGAAATAGAGCGGAGGACTGTCGGTGAATTCTGCCAGCCCCCAGTCGCCTTTCAGCTTGGCCAAGAAGGCTTCGTTGCGGGCACGGAGGTCGGCACCTTTGCTGGTCACCGGGTAGCGCACATTAATTGTCAGCTTGACGCGCCCTTCAATCGTCTCGATGATGCCGAGGTTGGCCGAGAGCAGGCCGCTCACTTCGTCAGCGTCGCTGATGCCCATTCCTCGGCCTGCCAGGTGAGGAAGAGCGAAAAATTCTTCATAGAGCTTCTCGCATGAGAGTGGAGAGATTTCCTTGAGGAAGCGCAGTGCGCGAATCGCCGCATTGTCACCCCAGTAAGGGATCGAGCCATGAGCAGCTTTGCCATAGGCTGTGATGCTCAGGACATCTCCATCCCAGCTGAATTCCAAGTTCTTGTCCCATGAGTCGGTGAGTTTCTCATCGACGTGGGCCCGGGCTGAATCAGCAACGCACACCTTGGCGTGGCACTCGTCGATGACGATGTTCGGCCGCTGGCCACCGTTAATCTCCAACAGCTCCATCTCGCCTTGAATCAGTGAGCCTTCTACGATAAAGTCAGCGATGCCCTTCTCTGCGTGGATCAACGGCCAGCCGGCGTCTGGGGCAACGCCAAAGGTGGGAGACTCTTCGGTCTTCATGTAGTGCTCAATGCACTTAAAGCCGGACTCTTCGTTGCAGCCGTAGACCATTCTCAAGCGGCAGGGCAGTTCTGGCCAGACAGCCATGATCGCCTTGGCTGCATAGAATGCTGCCATCGTTGGGCCCTTGTCGTCTACAGCACCACGAGCGTAGATCCAGCCGTCGTCGACTTCCGCACCGAACGGCTCGTGCTTCCAGCCGGCGCTCACGGGGACAACATCCAGATGACCGAGAACCATGACGAGGCCATCGCCAGCGCCGGTGTCGGCATAGCCGCAGAACCCCTCCATGTCGGTCGTGCTCATCCCTGCTGACTGCGAGAGATCAAGCATGAAATCGAGGGCGTCTCGGTTGCCTTGGCCGAACGGAGCGTTGGGGAGTGCGTCTTCTTCGAGACTCGGAATCTGGAGCAGGGATCGGAGATCCCCCAGCAGCGCGTCTTCGTTCTCCGCCAGCCACTTCTGGGCTGCGGAGACGATCTGTTGGGACATGTGATGCAGGTTACCATCGGGCAAGTCTCGGATCGGCCAAAATGGCATGGAATGAGCTCTGATCGCGCCGCAGAATTATATCGCCAACGCTTTGGTGAGGAGCCAGTGTGGATGGCCACGGCCCCCGGCAGGGTGAACTTGATCGGGGAGCACACGGACTATCAGGAAGGCTTCGTCTTCCCCGCTGCCATCGACCTAAAAGTCTGGATTGCGGCGGGCCCGTCATCGGGCCTGACAGAGCTGACCTCAGAGATCGCAGGCGATGCACCAGGCTTCGACGTCACAGCCATCAAGCCAGGCGATCTGCAGGATTCCTGGGCGAAGTATCCAGCTGGGGCTGCCTGGGCGGTGGGAGCGGAGAGCAATATCCGGGCCGCCGTCGTCAGCACCCTCCCCGCCGAGAGCGGTGTGAGCAGCAGCGCCGCGGTCGAAGTCGGCTTCGGCACCCTATGGAACCTGGTCGACACGCTCGGCTTCAGCCCTAAGGAGATCGCACTGCGATCACAAATCGCAGAGTCCAGGTTTGTGGGCATGCCCTGCGGGATCATGGATCAGATGGCTTCAGCGATGGGCAGAGCCGGCTGCGCCATGAGCCTCGACACGAGGTCATTGGAGATCAGGTACGCACCCATTCCGGACGGAATCAGCTTTGTGGTCTGCCACACCGGCAAGACGCGGCAGCTTGCCGGCTCCGAGTATGCCGATCGCAGAGCCCAATGCGAGGAGGCCTGCACGGCTCTCGGTATCAAAGCTCTCCGTGATGCCACACCTGAAGAGGTGGAAGCATCTTCCCTGACCGGTCTCCCACGGATGCGGGCTCGACATGTCACATCGGAGAACAGGCGCTGCCAGGACTTCAGCCAGGCACTTGCAGAGGGGCGACTGAATGATGTTGGCCGGCTCATGGCTGAGAGCCACGAGAGCTTGAAGCGGGACTTTGAGGTCAGCTGCCCAGAGTTGGATGCGATGGCCAAAGCGGCCTCAACCAGTAAGGGATGCATTGGTGCAAGGCTCACAGGAGCAGGGTTCGGGGGAGCATGCATCGCACTGGTCGAGTCCGGCCATACCGAAGGTTTTGCAGCAGAAACAGAGGCCAATTACGCAGCCCTGATGCCCGAACGCAGGCCCAGGCTCATTTCATGTCGGCCCACCGACGGAGCCAGCGCAGAGGTTTTTTGAACCTAATCCGAACTATTTTTCGCATAATTGCTGGGGCCTGCTCAGCCAATTGCCGATATGTGGAACAGAACTCGTACAGGCGACGACCAACAACGACTGGTCGAGTTTTTTGGGACGGAATATGGCAATGCCCGGCACATCACAGAATGCAGTTTCACGACAAGGCGTACGGTTGACGCCCACGGAGATCAGAGTTTTGAGTCTGATCGCCCAGGGTTTCAGCTCACAGGACGCCGCCGACAATCTCGTGGTCTCAAAGAGAACCGTAGATTTTCACCTCGCTAATGTCTATCAGAAGCTTCAGGTGAGGAACCGAGTACAAGCGATTCGATCAGCCAGCCAGCTTGGCCTGATCCCGAACGATCCGATGCAGGGCGCCTCGGGCAACGAAGCTTAGAGTCCCGACAGCCATCGGCATTGATCAGGGCCCGCTCCAACGAGCGGGCCCTCTCCTTTTAACATGGGATAGAATCCAGCAGTGGAGATAAAGGGGGCCCTCAAAGTTTGTCTGCGCTGGATCTATCCAGACCGGTGCGCACTCTGTGCCGCGATCAACCGTCCACCCATCTGCGACGAATGCCTCGCCGAGATCACGACACTCCCATCCCAAGTCAGGCAGATGGGCTCTGGACCTCTCAGCACCGCCTACTCGCTCTATCCCTTTGAAGGGCGGGCGGCGCAGGCTGTTCGGCGACTCAAGTACGCCAGCGAGAAAGCCCTGGCCGCGCCTATGTCCGCCGCCCTCAGACTCGCTTACGACGAAAACGACCTTGAGCAGTTCGACGTCATCGTGCCCGTGCCAATCCATGCCACACGGCGATCCCAGCGCGGCTTTAATCAGGCGGAGCTGATCGCGGAAGCACTCCCCAGCGGCAAGACCAAAACGGCGGTTCTCAAGAGAATCAAGCGCACGAAGCCACAGGTTGATCTCACCGTCCACGAGAGGCTGAAAAACCTCAGCGGAGCGTTTCGAGCGGAGCCGAGCATTATGGGACAGAGCGTGCTGCTGGTCGACGATGTCATCACAACCGGCGGAACAGCGATAGCCTGCGCTGATGCACTCGTGGAGGCAGGGGCCGCCCAAGTATCGATCCTCACCTACTGCGGTGAGAGGAGTCCTGAGGACTCCTAACCGGGCACGGTCATCAGTCCAACTCGGCCGCCTGAAGTTTTGTAAAGGACTTCAAACTGGCTGTTCTCTTGATTCAAGAACGGGAAGAAAGGATGGTCAAGCAGCTCCATCTGGAGATGGGCTTCTTCCAGACTCATCGGCTTTGCTGAAAAGTGTGTGTATTCAGCGATCGGGGCCTCGGTCTCGTCTTCGTGTGGCGGCTCCGTCAGGAGCGCTTCCGGGACGGGATTAGTCTTGCGTCTGTGTGACCTGACCAGTTTCGTTTTGAGTCGACGGAGCCGTTTTTCGAGCTTGCCAGCGACCTTGTCAATGGCAGCAGTGACGCTCTCGTCAGTGACTTCGCCACGCAGAGTGTAGTGGTCTGCAAACACGGTCACTTCAATGCAATGGTGCAGTTTCTCTTCGCGGTGGACCATCTCCACGCGATGAGCCTGATGAAAATAGCGATCGAGCCGTCCGAGTTTTTTCGCCGCGTAATCGCGGTCGGACTGAGTGAGATTGCCTTCTGCGTTTCTGACTAGCATTTCCATTTCGGATCACCTTGCGGTCCGAGTGATGGTGGCGGCGGAATAGGCTGCTACGCCTTCGCCCCGCCCCAATGCACCAAGACCTTCATTTGTTGTAGCTTTGATGCTGACCTGCTCGGAGTTGATTCCCAGCGCACCAGCAATAGCTGTCTTGATTTCCTCCCGCTTTGGGAGGATCTTTGGGCGCTCTGCAACAACGCTTACATCAATATGCCTTATCTGCCATCCATCCTGCCCGACGATTTCGGCGGCGGCTGTCAGAAAGATTGATGAGGGCGCATTTTTCCATTCAGGATCGGTGTTTGGGAAGTGCTCTCCGATGTCCCCTCGCCCTGCGGCCCCAAGGATGGAGTCGACGACAGCATGGATGAGTGAATCAGCATCCGAGTGGCCATCCAGGCCAGGACGATCATCGAACTCCACTCCTCCCAGAATCATCGGCCGGTCAGGGTCATCTGAGAATCTGTGGATGTCGTATCCAAGTCCCATTCGCGTCTCTTCTGCGGCCAACTGCGTCATGTCATCCCTGTGCGTTATCTTGCGATTGTCCCTATCTCCTTCTACGCGCTCAGGGGCGATTCCGATGCGTTCAAGAAGCATCATATCGTCAACCGCTCCCGCGCCTCCGCTGGCATGAGCCCGGCGCATAAGATCAGCGTGCGCGCCTTGAGGAGTCTGGACAGCGCATAGCTTGGACCGGTCGAGAGTTGTGACCTCGCCACCCCCGATCTGTTTGATCGTGTCTGTGACGGCGAGCCCCGGAAAGGCAGCACCACTTCGCTTGGCCGCAGCGATCACATCAGAGATGACTTTCTCGCTGACCCAAGGTCTTGCGGCGTCGTGGATGAGGATGATGTCGCAATCCTCTGGGAGCGCTTCAACGCCAAGCCGTGAACTGCTCTGCCGATCACTTCCACCCTCTATCACGAAGAGTGCTGCAGGAGCCAACCTCGCGCAATCCTCAAGCAGACTAGCGGACGTCACGATCCCAACAACATCGATGCCTGGATGGGATACAAGGGCCGAGAACGACTTGAGCCAGACGGGCTGGCCGCCAATCTGTTCCGAGAGTTTATCGGTTCCGTAGCGCGTGGAGGAACCCGCTGCAAGCAGAACGGCTGCGGTCATCGACCGGTCCGGCTGCCTTCGTCACTCCTGCCCTCAATTGAGGCAAAAATCATCTTGCCGCGTTCGGTCTGAATGACTTGAGAGACGATAGAGTTGACGACCTTTCCAAGGCTGCTCAATCCATCT